>JAHBXN010000001.1:600000-819219 GCA_019636475.1 Phycisphaerae bacterium | reverse complement strand
GCTTGGTATGTCGTTGCATCGACAAAGCACTGACTGATCATCCACGTGTCGCCCACGGTTTGATTTGAACTCGTGGGTGGAGTTTCATGAACCTGACGGTTCAGCGTCTGAAGGGTCGGTCCGGTACCTCGCGTTGTAAGGACTACGCGCCCGGTGCTGTCATAATCATAATCCAGCAGAAGATTTCCGGCGGCATCGAGAACGCGATTGATGCGACCATCCAGCGCCGGATTGACTAGATCGACTATATATTCATACTGCCGCGCCGGGCCGCCATTGGCCCAAGTCGCGGACTTCAGAAATCCGGCAGACGAATAGAGTGCCGTGATGACCCGCGATCCGCCGCCGACCTCCGTCCCAGTAACGGTCAGCAACGTGTCGCTGCCCTGAGTGCCATAGGTATAGGAAATCGCATCGCCGCCATTATCTGTCTGGTCCGTCAAATTCCCGGAGACTCCGCCGCCACTATAGGCGAACGTTCGAATGGCTGAGCCGCTGCGCTTGATGCTCGCCAGTTTGAGCGGCGTTTCACTAAGGTTCGTGCCTCCTCCGGGCCGTTGATAGTGGTAGGTCAGCCCCTCGTTGGGATCGGTCACTACAAATTCCGAGCCGACTTGCTGATATGTCCAACCTGGCAAGTCTTCTACCGCACACCATACACCAAAGAGATTGACGCGCGCGAACACAGAAGCCGAGCAACTAAAGCCATTATGCCAGTACGCGTCATTGCCAAGTGATTCTTGCAACGTTCGTCCGCACCGGAATCGATTGTGACCGACGCGAAGCGAGGGCAGCTCTGCCGTCAGATCATTAAGGGTCTTTGCTCCCTGTCCATCAAATTCAGCCGCCTGGCGCTGCTCGTCGGAGAGTGTAGAAATCGGTAACTTGTCTTCATCCGAGAGGGGAGGAGCATCTGCGCACCAAGAAACGGGTAGCTCGTAACTGGCAGAAAAGACCTGAACATTCGTGGAAGCGCTTTGCTGAAAGCGAAAACCCTCCGGGCAATTTCCAGACGCCTCACAAAAAAAATCGTGGTCTCCCCCCCAGTTAAATCGATGTACTCTTAGTTTCACAGATTCGGAGCCAGCATCGCGAGTGCTGCGACCGGGCTTCATGCCGATCTTGATGTAATGTGGGCTTGCGATAAGGTCGGGGTATCGCAGGTCGTTGCTTGTAGAAATCTCGGTTCCGACAATTAGCCTTGGTTGAAACGGCTGAAGCGGCGTCGAGCCACAGTTAAAACTTCCGCCAGTTCGGACTCTACCAAAAACCGTTACATCGAATAAAGACGGATTGAATTCGGCCGTTACAAAAAAGACAGCACCTCTGCAATCGGCAGACGATCCAGTGCCACCAAGGACGAGCTGAAAGCGTGCAGCGGCATCGGTCGGAAAACGATCAGGCGAGCTCTCAAGGGGAACGTCTCGAATGCGACCAAGGCCTCCGATTGACGATAATGAAATTGTGTAGTTTGGAATGAGGCCGAGATTTCCCGCCTGCAAGACACCTGATGGGAAGTTCACAAGCGGGAGTTGGTGGAAGTCAAATGGCGCGCATGAACCAGCACCGCTGTGTGGGTAGAAAAGTGTAGCAAAGCCCGGCCACCACCCGCTAGGCGTAGAGCCGGGACACCCGTCGCACGGCCAACCAGTCGAGGAAATCGTGGGTACACAACGACAATCGGTGCTGCATGGTGAACCTTGTGCAGCATATTCGCAAAACGGTGGAGAACCGGTGCGATCATTGTACATGGGCGGCGTTGGAACCTGCCCCAGTGCTCTTTGCGGAAAAAGAACCGGAATACCGATCGTGAGAACACAGAGGACAATCTTGGAGAATTGTTTGACGAAGGGATGGACAAAATTCATCGGACGGCTCCGGTCTGGATGAACACCTTTTGCATTACTTAAGAAGATCACGCTCGACTGCTCGTTGATGACGGACGATCCACTGTGACGAAAGACTCTACGGCGATGCCGTGTTTACTGTCTCTGCCACGATTCCGCACGAGTCGGGTGGAAGCAGTTCGAGTTCGCAGAGCCGTTCCGAGAACAGCCGTGCCCCGGTCTCGTCATCAAGCTCATCCCACGGCTGCGCTTCGCACCACTCGAAGAAGGCGGGATAGTTCTCGTAGCGCGGTTCCCAAGGCGGAATCCAGTCCACGACCGGCGTCGAAAGATTCCACGCGACTTGATTGGTTTCGTAGGCGGGCGATGTACCGGGGATGGCATCGCTAAATACCGCTTCCGCAATAATGCCAAGCTTCATCGCGACGGCTTTCATTTCCGCGATTCCCGCTGGCTGCTGGTTAGGACCGAATGGCCTTCCGGCGGATTCATAATCTTCGATGGCTTCTCGGATGTCCTCGGTCGATAGCCCGAGTTCCGCCGCCTTGCGGATCGCCCAACATCGGCTCTCAGCGGTGAAAAGCTCTGGCGATGCGATATGTGTCAGGAGCTGTGACGGAGGATTCTGAATCTCAATTTGCCAAGCGTACCAACCGAGAGCGTCGCCGGAGCAAACATCTGCTTCCGCGAACGGCGCTTGCAGGGCGTGAAGCTCCGACAGAATGTCCAGGTCGCCGAACTCCGCAAGCGTCGCGGCCGCGGCGTAGTTAAAGGTCTGGATGTCGGCGGATTCGCGAACGAGAGTACGAAGTGCGGAGATGGCAGTTTGATCCAGTAACGATGCGAACGCCTGCGGCATTTGCCCGGACCGGCCGACGCCGCTGTCCCGCAGCGCGGCTATCGCAGCTTCCTGTCTGGCAGCAATGGAGCTTGGGTTGCTGGCGATGAGTTCAAACGCTTTTTCCTTCGTGACTTGGGTTGCCCACGGCTGCGATGAGAGCCGCCGCCACAAATCTAATGCTGCGGCGCTGTCACCGATAGCATTTAAGCGTTCCGCTCCATGACCGACGGCGTGCGAAAGCAGCGCCTGGCGCGCCGATGGCGTGTCCGCCCCAGCTGTATCCGAAGTTGCCGTTTCAGTCTGTTCAACGGTGTCGGTCCACTGCGACAGCATCGAAATCGTTTCCGTTGCCTGCACCGCGTCGGCATTTTCACACGCGAGACTCAGCGCCGTCATGCGCGTGATGAGCCGCTCGTCTTCTGTCTGCGCGCGAGCCATCAACTTATCCCACACCGATAGCTGGTCGTAGGCAATGGAATTCGTCGTCAGCAGGACGCTGAACATGACCATGAGTCGTCGCATGGAACACCTCTTGGTTGAATTGTCTCCGGCGGAAGGGGAGTGCGATGGCGATACGGCAAGCGTCGGGCGGAGGTAATATCCCCCTCCCGGACCGTTGGGAATCGTGATCTACGCTGTCTGCCGTGTCAAGGCAATGTAACCGATAGGCGAAGTTCAACAGTCGCTTGGCGCCGCGTCAACGAAAAGTATGGCAGCGCATGAAGCAGGGCGGTTGGTTCGGTCGCACCGAACATCGGAATTTGATGCCGAACGAGTACACGTACTTCACTTGTAGTCCAGCCAGCGTGGCTGGACATCATGGGTGACTCGCGGGATCCGCAACCCATTGCAAGATGACTACTTGCGATCAGGTTCAGGCCATTCCAAACGGCCGGCGCAAAACGGTATTACCGTTTTGCGCGACGGTTTGCTCAATCGTCGAGCCGATGAGCTAATTCGTAAGTGATTATTGAGTAATAAGTTATGAAAGCGGGCGATGGGATTCGAACCCACGACGTCCAGCTTGGGAAATCACCAGAGGCCGAGCCTAACTCACCTACTGACAACGACTAACGATTGCGGCACAAGGATTTGCGTCACTGATTCTGGACTGTACGCATACGTGCGAACGGCTGTTTCCGGCCTGGTTCTGACGCAAAACTGACGCAACTTTCTAGAGGGCGAAAAGTGCATGTTCCTGCGGGCTCAGATGGCCCATTCGCGATCAGCGCGATACACTTTTTTCGCACATCACCGTAGGATTGGGCCGTCGCAGACACGGACACGAACGGAGTGGCGAGGCGATTGCCATTTGTCTCACGCGTCTGTCAGACGCCCTTCCGGCCAGGGCCGCCCAAGGTGGCCGATCTCAAGGTGGACTTGAGGGGCTTCGCCGGTCATACTGCTGTGGAACGCTTCGATTCTAGGGGAACGCCATGACGAAGAAACTCGACCCGTGCGTCGATATGTTTGAAATCACGGGCGCTGGCGACATTTACGCGGCGGTGATATCCCAGCTTCAAGCGCACGTGGGACGGGAATTCGCGGTTGAAGACCCCAAGAAGACCTGCGTTCACATCGTCGCCGGGAAGGACGGAACGGCCTACGCTGGGCTGCATCCACGCAAGCGGGCGGTGTTGCTGAATATTCGCTTGGCGTCACCACTCAAGTCGAAGCGCGTCCGGAAGACCGAGCAGGTTTCCGCGAATCGATTCCATTGCGAGATTCTGCTTGAGAAGGTATCGGATGTTGATCGCACACTCATCGACTGGCTTGAACAGGCGCTCTCGCTCTGCCTCGCCGGAAAGCGCGGGGCTCCCGCAGTCGGCAAGACGTGATTTGAAGATCCCTTGCGGCGTTCAAATTGCCTGCGACAGTGCGCCCACGAGGGCGTCCAACAAAACCGTCAGCGTAGCCTGGGCCAGATCAGCAACTAAGACGTTTGTGTCGATCATACACCCCTGCGTCTGGAGCAACAGCGCTCCGCATGCGATTACCGCCATCCTCCTCCGCCATTGTATACAGAATCTCATCTGATTGACTCCTTCCACGAGGGGAACTGTTAACGCCCGGATGCGGAGTTTCCGTCGAGGCGTTGTCCATTTTCCTCACTCGAACATCAATTGCTTGATTGCGGCATGATCGGAATTCCGACCGCTCAAACAATCTCCATTGATCACTTACTACTTATGACCTTCATCCCCAAAGGGGTCGCGCCCTGGTTCTCTCCGCAACAGCGGTTCGGAATTGCTCAATCTGAGCGTGGCGCAATGCGCTTGTACCGGCTTTCCTTCCTCCACCAGGGAATTCACGACAAAAAATTGGCCACACTCGGAGCAAATCCTGACTTCCCAGAATCTGGAATCCTGCCAGAGGTACTCAACTGCTCCGCCTGCGGTTGGCCGATGGCACCAAGGGCACTCCCGCGCAGCGGCAAGTAGGGCGCGCGTCAAGGGGTGCTTGGCACTATCGATGTTCGGATCGCTCCGCGCTTTCTCCGCGGCTGGCACAAATGGAACTTCGTCTTGCATGGGAACCTTGTCCGCTTTCGGTGCTCGTTCGCTCCCCACGTCCAATGGCCTCGGTGCTCAGCATCCATTCGAGCGATGCGGCGCGCGCCGCGCACTTCGGCAGATTCTGGTCCACGACGGTGCTTGACGGCTCCGCAGCCGCCGATAGGATATAAGCGACGGACTGGTCCGTCAACTAATCCAGGTCGCTTAAATGCGTGGGAATTTGGATCGTGAAAACCAAGGTCAAACCTGTTCGTGGAAGGCCGAAAGACGATTCTCTGGTGGCTCGCCGCCGGGGGGAGATTTTGGACGCTGCGACCCGGCTCTTCGCGGTCGGCGGGTATGCGAGGACGGACGTTCAGGTCGTCGCCAACGATCTCGGCGTCGGCAAGGGCACTATCTATCGCTATTTCGAGGCGAAGGAGGCGCTGTTTCTGGCGGCGGTTGACCGTGCCATGCACCGCCTCCGCGAGGTCGTCGAAGCCGCCGTCGATGAGCACGGCGACCCGCTGGAGCAGCTTGCGGCCGCAGTTCGCGCGTACCTGGCCTTCTTCGACGCGCACCCGGACTGTGTTGAGCTTCTGATCCTGGAGCGAGCCGTGTTCAAGGACCGCAAAAAGCCGACCTACTTCGAGCACCGCGATGCGAACATCGGGCGCTGGTTGGACTTGTTCCGGGGTCTAATCTCGGCAGGACGAGTTCGTGCCGCTCCTGTCGAGGACATTGCCGACACGATCAGCGACCTGCTGTACGGCACAATTTTCACAAATCATTTTACCGGCCGTCGTGAACCGCTTGAATCGCAGGCGCGACGCATACTCGAAGCGTACTTTCTCGGGATTCTCAGCGACGCGGAACGAGTCCGCCACGACCGTTACCGGAGGCGCGCGTAATGAGCTGCCGCGTTGCCGTCTCCTCAGTTGCCGTAATTTGCCTGGCAGGTTGCACGCCCATGCGCGACGCACCCACCTATCGGCCGCGCGCCTTGGACCGTGCGAATTCCATTGTTCGGAACACGCCCGCAGTGGCGACGCAGCCAGCGGCAGCACTTGGCCAGCAAAGCGCTCTCAGTTTGAATGACTGCATCGAGATCGCCCTTAAGAGCAACCGGCGCATTAGCATCGCCGACCGGCGCGTACTCATCGCGCGCGATCGCGTCTCGGAAGCGATCGCCATGACGATGCCCCAACTCAGCGTTGAAGGCCGCTTCACTTCGCGCAACAACGACTCTGGCATTCAGCGACCCGCGCCGAGCCTGCGGAATCAACTGCGACAGTCTTTGACCCAGGCGGCGGCGACTTCGCTCGTCGAGCAGGCCGGGCTCACGCCAACGGGCCAGTTTCTGCAACCGACCGGCGCTGGGCCGAGTTTCTCGGGGACGTTCAGCGAGCGCGACGTGTGGACCAGCCGTGTCTCGCTCATCGTCCCCATCTACGACTTTGGACGATCCGAATTCGTCCGCCAAGTCCAGGAGGGCCGCGTGCAGACGGCTCGCTACGATGCTCGGCGTGAGCGACAGGACGTGGCTTTTGCAGTAAGCCAATCATACTACCGCATCCTGGAGGCCGAGAAGATCAAGCGCGTCGTCGAAGAGTCCATTCGGGTCGTTGAGCGGCAACTGGAGATCGCACGGGACTTTCAGTCGCAGGGGTTGGTCGCAGCGAACGACGTACTGGCGGCGGAGGTTCAGCTCGCGGAACGGCGCCAGCAACTGAGCCAGGCTGAGAACAACATCCAGCTAGCGATTGCGACGCTCAATCGCCAGATAGGCGCCGATGTGACGGAGCCGACCACGGTCGTCGACGTGCTGGAGGTGGAACCGTGGCGCGGGCGGTTCACCGACGCATTGATGCTTGCAATCGGCACGCGACCGGACCTGGCATCGGTCAGACGGCAGATCGAAATCGCCCGCGACGAGTATCGCGCGACGCGGGCCGAGGGGACCGCACCGCGAATCTTCGGTTTCGCCGACTACAACTGGTCGAGCGACGAATTTCTGCTGAACAATGAGTGGCTCAGCGGCGGCGTGGCCGTGCAAATCCCGATCTTCGACGGGGGCGTGACCATCGCACGGCTTCAGCGGCAGCGCAAGGAGATCGCGGAAACCGTGGATCGCTACGACGAGCAGGTGGACAACATCGTGCTGGACATCAAGCAGTCTTACCTGAATGTCAACGAATCCGCCGGACGAATCCCGGTCGCCCGGAAGGCTGTGGAACTGGGGGAGGAAAACCTGCGGATCGTGCGCGATCAATACGGGGAAGGCCTCTTGACCAGCGCGGATGTGCTGACCGAAGAAGACCGGCTCTCGCAGGCACGCTCCAACTACTACCAGTCGCTTTACGACTATCACAGTTCATACGCGCGGCTGGTTCATGCAATTGGCGGCGAGCCGCCCGCGGAGACGCAAGGCCCATGACGTTCAGGAATCCCAATACCTTCGGGGCATCGCTGTGTCTGATCCTGGCGACGCTATCCACGGGTTGTGACAACAAGAATCCCGAGCCAGCAAAGGCTCTGTCAGCAACTGCGCCGACCTCTACGACGCAAAGCGATCCGCGCATGCCCGCCGGCCAATGGGTCGTCGTTTCGCGTCGTCCGGTGCGACAGTCTACGTCGGCAGTAGGTTCTTTCCGCGCGCGGCAAACGACCTTGCTTGGCTCGCAAGTCTCAGGCCGGGTCGAGAAAGTCCTGGTTGACGTGGGCGATGCCGTACGAACCGGCCAGGAGCTTGTGCAGCTCGACCCCACGTTTTTTGCGATCGAAGTCGAGCAGAGGGAGGCGGACGCGCAGGCAGCCGAGGTGAAACTCGCGGGAGGACGCGAGACGCTCAAGGCCATAGAGGCGGAAGTGCAAGTTGCGAAGACGGCCGTCGCGGAAAGCGAACTCGAACACACCCGGATGAAGAATCTATGGGAGAAGCCCCCGGGAGAAACCCCGTCGATCCCGAAGCAGCGATACGATGCGGCGCGTTTCGGCTTTGAGCAATCCCGGGCGCGGCTTCAGGCGGCCCAATCGCGGGTCGCCGAGCAGGCGGCCAAGCTGCGTGAGCACGAAGCCGGCGTGAAACAGGCCAAGGAGGCGCTTCACTACGCGAAGGAACGGCTCGACGAGACGATCATCCGTGCGCCCTATGACGCGATCGTCGCTCGACGATTGGTCGATCCCGGTGAGCCGGTGACGGCAACGCCTGTAACACACCTGCTCGAAGTTCAGGAAGTCGGCACTCTCTATCTTGAGTACTCGCTGCCACAGGAACTGCTTTCCGCCGTGAAGCCCGGCACGCGTGTGACCTTCGACGCAGAGGGCGTGAGCGAGGAAGTCGAGGAAACGCGGTCAACCATCGGCATCGTCTATCCGACGTTGGACGAAGCGACGCGGTCCTTCCGATGCCGCAGTCTTGTGATCAATCCGAAACTGACGTTCCGGCCAGGAATGCTGACGAGGGTAGAGATTGTGACAGGCGAGTCAGAGCCCGTGCTTGCGGTCCCGCGTCTCGCGCTGGAACGATCCTCGCGAGGCTGGGCGGTAAAGGTCTCAAATGACGGCCATGGCGTCGAGCGTTACGTCGAGATTGGGGCGATGGACGAGACCTGGGCAGAGGTCCGGTCGGGGTTGGTCGAAGGCGACCGCATATTGGTTCCGGAACCTGGGACGACGACGCGGCCGGATCAAGGGTAGCCTCAATGACACTCTCAGACATCGCCATTCGCCGCCCGGTTTTCGCCTCGATGGTGCTCTCCGCGATCATCGTGTTCGGCGTGATCTCCTATCGCCGCGTCGGAATCGATCTCTTTCCGCGCGTCGAGTTCCCCGTGATCACCGTTGTCTCGGTGCTTCCGGGCGCCGACCCGGAGACGGTGGAACTCACGGTGACTGACCTCATCGAGGAGGCCATTTCGACCATCAGCTCGATCAAGCACCTGCGCTCGACCAGCACCGACAGCGTCTCGCAGGTGGTCGTCGAATTCGAGCTGGATAAGGACATCGACGTGGCCTACCAGGAGGTCGTCGCCAAGATCGGCACCGTGCGTTCGGAGCTGCCGGATGACCTCGAAGAGCCCGTCGTCGAGAAATTCGATGTGGACGCTTCGCCGATCATGGCCGTCGTGGTGTCGGGGGACATGCCCATCCGCGACCTCACCTACCTCGCGGATAAGACGGTCAAGGAGCGGCTCCAGCGCGTCCCTAACGTCGGACAGGCCAAGCTGGTGGGCGGGCGGCAACGGCAGATATGGCTCTGGTTGGATCGCACGAGGCTCGAAGGATACCAGCTTTCCGTTCAGGATGTAATCGACGCACTGCGGGCTGAGCACATCGAATTTCCGGGCGGTCGCGTCGAATCCGGCGCACGCGAGTACGTGGTCAAAACTAAGGCCGAATTCGAATCAGAAGATCAATTTAACAACATGGTTGTCGCCTACCGGAACGGAGCACCCGTTCGCGTAAAGGACCTGGGTCGGGCCGAAGACGGTCTGGAAGAGGAGCGCAGTTTCGCGCGGCTCAATCAAGTGCGCGCCGTGTCCCTGTTGGTTCGCAGGCAGTCCGGCACAAATACCGTCCATGTCGCGCACGATGTAAAGGCGGAGGTTGAAAAGCTCCAGCGCGAGCTGGGGCCGCAGGGGGTGCGACTGGCCATCGCGCAGGACATGTCGCGGTTCATCGAGCACTCCGTCGACGAAGTGAAGTTTCACATTGTCTTCGGGGGCGGCCTGGCCATCCTGATCGTCTTCATATTCCTTCGCAATCCGCGGAGCACGTTTATCAGTTCGCTCGTACTTCCCACCGCGATCATGGGCACCTTCATCCTGATGAACATTCTTGACTTTTCCCAAAACATGATGACCCTGCTGGGCTTGTCGCTGGCGGTGGGGCTGCTGATCGACGATGCCATCGTCGTTCAAGAGAACATCATGCGGCACGTTGAGGAGGGCATGTCCGCGCGCGAGGCAGCGTCTCACGGTACGCACGAGATCACGCTGGCCGTGCTGGCCACGACGCTTTCTGTTGTCGCCGTTTTTGTGCCCGTCGCGTTCATGGAGGGCATCGTCGGTCGCTTCTTTTACCAATTCGGCATGACCGTCGCGTTTGCCGTGATGATTTCCATGTTCGTGTCGTTCACGCTGGACCCGATGCTGTCCTCGCGCATCTTGAAACCCCCCAAGCGCGGCCGTCTTTTCCAGCTATCGGAGCGGATGTTTCTGGCTATCGACCGAGCATATGAATGGCTGCTGGCACGCTCTATTCGGCATCGCTGGATCGTTGTCGGCGTTGCCGTTGCGACCTTTGTGTTCTCGATCTACATCGGCCAGTTCCTGCGCTCGGAATTCCTGCCGCTGGAGGACCAGAGTGAGTTCAACGTCAAGGTCAAGGCCCCGCTGGGCGCTTCGCTGGCCGTCACGGACTCGTTGTTCGAGCGCATCCGGGACCGGGTAAAGGACCAAGAGTGGTTGGACTATACATTCGTCACGATAGGCGCAGATGAGCTTCAGCGCGTCAACGAAGGCACGATGTATATCAAGATGCACGAGAAGGACCAGCGAAGCATCAGCCAGAATGACGCCATGATCTGGATGCGCCAGCAAGTCGCAGAAATGGGCGACGCAAAGGTCAGCGTGGAGATCGTGCCGCGCGTCGCCGGCGGCGGCCGTAAATGGGCCGACGTGCAACTCGAAATTCGCGGGAATGATTTGGATCGGCTGGAGGCGATCTCCAATGCAGTGATTTCCCGAATGCGGCAAACAGAAGGGTATGTGGACATTGACACGACCTATGAGAAGAACAAGCCGGAGGTCAATATCTTCGTCAAGCGCGACCGCGCCGCGGACCTGGGCGTCAACCCAATGGCTGTCGCCTCGGCCGTCAATGCGCTGATTGGAGGCGAGGACATAGGCAAGTTCAAAGCCGAAGGTGAACGCTATGACGTAAGCGTCCGGCTCCAGGAGCCATTCCGATCCCGTCCGCAGGACATCGAACAGTTGACAGTCCGCAACCGCAAGGGCGAACTCATCGATTTGCGAAACGTGGCTTATGTCCGCGAGGAGGCCGGCCCCGTGCAGATTGATCGCTATAACCGGGCCAGACAGATCACCGTTCTCGCCAATCTCGTGCGCGACAAAAAGGTGCTTGGAGAAGCCGTCTCCGAGCTATCGGCGGTCGTTAATCAGGTAGGCCTGCCAGCGGGGTACAGCTTTGGATTCGCCGGCCAAGCCGACAACATGAAGGAAGCGTTTGCCAATCTGCTCTTCGCGTTGTTTCTTGCCATCGTTATTGTGTACATGGTGCTGGCCTCGCAGTTCGAGAGCCTGGTGCATCCCTTCACGATCATGCTCGCCTTGCCGCTTTCGGTCGTCGGTGCGTTCGGGCTGTTGCTCCTCAGCAAGATGACAGTAAGCATCTACACGATGATCGGCATCATTCTCTTGATGGGACTTGTCACCAAGAACGGCGTGCTCCTGGTCGATTTCATCAACACGCTTCGTCATCGGGACGGACTCGAACGCAATGCGGCCATCCTCAAGGCCGGCCCGATCCGGCTTCGCCCGATTCTCATGACGACGTTGGCACTGATCTTCGGCATGCTGCCCATAGCGATTGGAACCGGCGCGGGCGCCGAGTCGCGTCAGCCGATGGCAATCGCCGTCATCGGCGGCCTCACCACTTCGACCTTGCTGACACTGATTGTCGTCCCGGCGGTATATACGATCGTGGATGATCTGGTGCATCCATCAACCTGGCGCTTGGTGCAATGGTTCCGAAAGCATGATAAAAGGAAAGACGCCCTCCCTTCTTTCAAGTCATAGGGGTATTGGACGACGCGATTGGGGCCTTCGCTTCGCTCGGCGCAGTCTTCACTCGCATCGCGCCGAAGACCGCGATCTGACGGCTCCAAAATTTAGGAGACGCGACAGCCAGCTTCCTAGCGACTGTTTCCGGACTGGATCTGACGCAAATACTACATCTGTCGTAGGTTATCTGCATCGGAAGTGCTTGTCTTTATTGATGTTATGAAAGCGGGCGATGGGATTCGAACCCACGACGTCCAGCCTGGAAAATCGCCAGAAGGTGAACCTAAGCCACGTTCTGACAACGATTAACGGTTGTGGCGCAGAGGTTTGCGTCACTGATTCCGGCCTGTACGCTTACTAGCTAACAACTGTTCTCAGGCTCGTTCTGACGCAAATCTGACGCAAATCGCGCTCGGTCCCTAATCCGGCTTCCCACGAATCTCCCTCCCGAAGTTGACAAACTACTCAACGTTGAGTATATTATCAACATGGCTCAATCGTTCGGACAGCTGCTGCGGTCACGACGCCGAGACGCCGGCATCAGCCAGCGTCGACTCGCCGAGGAAGTGGGCGTGGATTTTTCCTACGTCAGCAAGCTGGAAAACGACCGAATCCCCGCTCCGGCGGGCGACACAATTCTGCGGATTGCCAAGGCCGTCCGCTGCGACGCCGAGGAGCTATTGGCAGCTGCTAGGAAAATGCCCTCTCAAGTGGAGGAGGCCATAGTTCAGGCACCTGAAGCTCAGCGCTTCCTTCAAGCCGCCTCCTCGATGAAACTCTCGCGCAAGGAGTGGGAAGCCCTGATTGGCAAGCTGGAGAGCTTGCGAGATCCTGGCCAGGAGGGCAGCAACGGATGAGTTACCGCTACTCATATTCGAGACGAATCACGCTCGATACCTGCCTGCGACAGTACTTCTATCAGTATTACGCGGCCGACAAGGACTGCCCCTTAAGAGATGAACTCAAGGCTGACGTTCGCCGCCTCAAGGCGCTGTCCAACTGTGACATGCTCGCCGGGAAGATCCTGGAACAACAGATTCGCCTTCACCTCCGTCGCGGTGCCGAATGGAGCCCCGCGTGGTTTCTTCAACGGGCACTGAATGACTTTGATCGCATCGTCGAACAGAACCGAAGTGGAGACACGGCCTCCTTGCGTTCCGACAATGCCCTTTTGGAGTTTTTCGGGCCCGATTCTGCCGCACAAGACGCCACTGGCAGGGCGAGAGGCAAGCTCTCGCTGGCGCTTCACCATTATTTCGACGCTCCAGAATTGGTCCGTTTACGAGCTTCAATCGCAGGCGCTGGCGTGACGGTTGGCAAGAAAATCTCCGGGCTGCGCGTCGGACGCTGGATCATCACCGGTGAAATCGACTTGCTCGTGTTCGATGCGGCGAACTCGCGGATCATAGACTGGAAGATCGGCATATCGCACGGTCCCCAGGATAGCCTGCAGTTGTTCATCTACTCATGGTTCGCGTCCGAAGATGCAGCTTTGCGAGGCACAACCATCACGGCCCAGCGCGCATTTCTCGGCAACGGGACGCTCGAACCACCAACGCTGCTTACCACTGAACATATCCATCGAGGTCGCGCACGTGTGTTGCAGGACATCGAGCTCATGGACGAGCTTGATCAGTACGGGCGAGAAGGTGTTGAAGAGGTATTTACGCCATGCATGAAAGAGAACGTCTGCCGGCGGTGCAAGTTCCAGTCGATTTGTCCGAAGATCACAGCCGCCCCCAACTGGAAACAAACATACGAATCGCTGCCCCTTTTTCAGGCAATGAGCTGACGCTTCAACGACTCCAAGTGCAATCGGCTGATCGTTCGCCCATGCTGCTTCAAGGCGTGTGCAGTTTGCTGAGAACCCGACACGGCGTAATCGCGGTGCCCGCCTCTTCCGCCCAAAGGGAACTGATTGCATGCAATGCGGGCTCTGCGCCGCTGCAATTGGAGGGTGATACCTGGCATGCTACGGTCCACCCCGGTTCGAATCGCCGGCTCAGTGTCGTGGCCGAGCCCGACCAAAGCGTTCTTGCTGAACTCGTGCAGAAGACCCTGGTTCATTCCTTTCATCGTTCAGACCGCTATGTCAGAACCTCTCAGTCAGTCCGCTACTGGCATGACCCCAAGCCGGAGCAGGTCGCTGGCGGCATCGAAATGCTCCCGCGCCTTTCCTTCTCTACGATTGCACTTCCGGATCTTGGAATTGGCGTCATTTTCGATTTTCACCACCTGTTTCAAACCGAGATGACAGTCGCGGACTACTTCGATGAGCACATTCCCGCGAGCGCGCGAGACCAGCGCCGCAGGGAGTTCAATCGCCTTCGGCAGCATCGCAACGATCGCCGGGGGACTCTGCTCTATCAGGTCCGGCGAACCGTAGCACAGGTATGCTATTTTCACGAGTTCGCCTCTGGCACCACCTGCGCCACAACAGGCGCCATTAAGCTGCCACATGAGACTTATGGTTCCCTTTTCGAGTATTACCAGGCAACCCGACCTTCGCTTGAGATCGCTCCAGATGACCCTGTAGCCTATGTCTCATTCCCCGGCATGATCGGCGCGAAGCCTGTCGCTGCCAAACTGCTGCGATTACGCGTTTCGCTTGACCCGCGATTCATGCCCAAGCAGCTACGATCGCGCACCACGATGCCGCCATCAGAGCGGC
Organism: Phycisphaerae bacterium; assembly: GCA_019636475.1. Classification (NCBI taxonomy): domain Bacteria; kingdom Pseudomonadati; phylum Planctomycetota; class Phycisphaerae; species Phycisphaerae bacterium. Next base: position 804,559 of record JAHBXN010000001.1, on the reverse strand, counting down.
GCGACAAGCTCTTGCAATTGTGGCGTACCTTGAATCCGAACCCGCTCAAGACACTCGGCCTCCAAATGAACGAGGATCTCTGGCGGCCAACCGTAGATCAGCACGAATTACTTCCCTGCCCGACACTCTCATTCGGATTGGCTCGAGCTGTCCGCCCGCCTGCTGAGCCTTCCGTTCGCGCCTATCGCACATACTTTGCGAGGCGCCGCGACGCGTTGGCCAAGGGAGGCGTATTTCGATTTGAGGAGTCCGTTGGTCGGCAGCTTCATGTAGTCGTCCCTCGGTCAATTGGGGATTGGAGCGACGCCGTGACGGAGGCTCTTGTGGCGGGTGTTGTCGACCTGCTTCAAGACTTTTGCGGGCGCACGTTTAACGTGCGTGTTGTGCAAGCCGACAGCTCTGAAGAAATGGTTGCCAAGCTTTCCGGATCCACCGGGGTCGCGGTGATTGTATTCGACGACCGTGATCGAGCGGCGTATTCGATTCTGTCACACGAGCTGGCGGGCTGGCGTATCAAACGCATGACCAAATTCAAACTGCTGAAAGCGTGGCACGCTCGCAATGCACATGGACAGAATTCTAACGGTTTCGCGCGCCAATGGGATGACATACTGCTGCATTCGGTGTACGACCTGCTTAACCAGATGGAGTGTACTCCGTGGCGAATCGCAGATTGGCCGTATGAGAGCTGCTTGGCCATCGATGTAAGCGAGGCTCGCCGTTATTTCGCACTGTCCCTGCTAATTTGCCGAGACCAAGGCCTCCGCCCTGGCATCTTCCGGACGACTGTCGCCTGGCCGAAGGGCGATCACCAGCACGAAACTATCAATCCTCGCCAACTCGCGGACAAGATCGAGGCGCTAATGAACGACTACAGGGGATCTTCATTTGATCCGTTACGCTCGATGCTTGTGCTTCGCGACGGTCATGAGTGTGGATTCGAACTTCAGGGTATTCGGGAGGGCTTACTGCGATGGAAGAAGCGCGATTACCTCGCCCAGGCTGCGGTTGTCGACGTGCTCGACGTGCACAAGAAAACCGTCAAGCACGCGAGGATGTGGAAGCATCGGTTTTCGAAACCAGCGGACACCGAGAATGCACTTGAAGGGCAAGCGATATATTTGACGCCCAACACCGCCCTCGTCACCTGTACGGGCGCCGCGACGCTATCGCGGCGGGCGACGGCTGACCCGTGCATGCTGGTTGCCCACGATGGCAGTGATCTACGTCGCGGCACCAAGGGATTCTTCGCGCTCTCGCACCTGAATTTCACAAGCCCGGGCAAGGCGTATCGCTACGCGCAGCCGCTTCGAGATAGCGATGAAATCCTAAGAGACCGCGTTGCACGTGACATGAGGGGGATTAGGTAGACGGAGAAAGACCATGAGTCAGGAATGGCTTGACATACAGAGCTTCTTTTCGGATCTGTCGCTGTTGCAAGCGATCAACGATCTCTCGATCGGTATCAAGCACGACCTAGCCGGCGTTTCCGATCCCGACCGCCGTCACCGTGTCCAGCGTGCACAAGAAACGCTACGTCGGTTCTTCGCGGAGTTACAACGACTCGCCGATGTTCCCGAGCAAGAGCGCTTCTTGGGATTAGACGAACGATTGAAAGAGCTGGCGACCGGATTCGAGAACGCCCAGCGGGATGCCAGCAATTTTCACTCAACGCTTATGCGCGCCGGTCCCGGTGCGGCCGCCACGTTGCTGGACGCAAAGGACCGTCGAGCAAAACAGGAATTGCTCGATTGCCTGGCTGAGCTGCGGCGCGTTGTGTCGCGACACCAGCAGGCGAATGTGTCGGCAATCGTCGAGGACTTTTGATGCGCGCGTCGCTCGTGCATGCCAATCGAGACTTGCTGCACCAAATCGAAGTTGTGCAGTCAGCGATCGGCGGCACGCCGACCGTGCGCGAACTGACTGCCTTTGCAGGGCACGTGTCGCAGGTGTGCGCCCAACTCCGTGCCGATGTCCTTAGAACACTCAAGGATCTCGAATTTGATCTACCTGATACGCTCCCGGACATCCTTGATCAGACTCAACGCACAACGCAGTTATTTGACCTGATTAACGCTCGTTTCGCCGCGCCGATCATCCGTCACCGACCTGAAGACCGCCTTGCCCTATTGGTTCTGCGGTGGCTTCACGATTCACACGCCGCGACCGTGTCATTGCCCTTCGGAATCAGTGACGGAGTATTCGCGGTATATCCAACAGATAGAGTACCGCCGATCTACTTGCTGCCCGTCTCACGTCGCCTGACGTTGCTATATCTTCCGTTGTTGTTTCACGAGTTCGGCCATTTGTTGTACGTCTGCCGAAAGCGCGAAATGGACGATTTGGTCGCGGACTTTCAGCGGCGCGTCGGCGATGTACTGGCGCCTGCCACGGTGCGCCAGCGTGGCGCCGGCAGCAGCGATGATTCGTTTCGGCAGCGCGTGATGACCGTGTGGTACAATTGGGTCCAAGAGTTTTTCTGCGATGCTGTCGGCCTTGCGATCGGCGGCGAGTCTTTTCTGAAGTCCTTTTCTCACTATTTTCATCTTCGCTCAACCGAGGAATACTACGTTCCGCAAAAGGACCAACTTATGCGGCGCCATCCCGTCACCCGTTTGAGGGCCCGATTGCTGATTGACAAGGGGGAGCAGGCCGGTCTGCACTCAGTTACGGAGCAGATCCAACAATCATGGAACGACGCAGCCGGCCTCATGAACATCCGTGAGGACTATGAGGGCACCTGGCTTGAGGAGCTCTTCGTGCCTTTGCGCCGGACACTGGACGACATGCTCGAAGAGGCCCATCCCGAGACCAGCGCCAGCCAGAACACCGTTGCCAAATTCAATCCCGTCTCCCTTACGTCGGAGGCGTGGAGGCGCTTCGAGCAAGATCCAGGCTCCTACGGACCCTGGGAACGGCAAGCAATCGAAGAATGCCTGAGAACTGCCTGAGGCGGGCGTTCAGCCGGCCTTTCCATTTCCGTAATGGCCACGGGCGGTTTTTTGCAGGCCCCCCCGCGCACCGCGCCAGCGGGCACCTGTCAAATACCCGTCGTGAGCGATTCTTGACGGCGAGGGCTCCGCGGGCGGGTCACGCGATTTCTTCCTGGGCAAGGTTATTGGGGCGGTTCTTAGCTGGATATAATGCTGCGGGCGGCCATCCGTGGCCCCCATGCTGCTCTTTGAAAACCCGGTGGACAGGCGCGAACGAACGAGTCGCGATCACTCGGCCTTAACCCCCTCGTGGGGTTTACATGAGCCTTCCCGGTCCAGGCTCCAAACAATTCGACCGGAGAGGTTCGGCGTTCGAACGAGGCAAGACTGCCTAGGCCCTTTTTTCCTCGCGACGGTTGTTTCTCCTCCCGTGCTTGACCGGCCTTCCGCCACCGCGGAGGGCCGTTGAAGTGATTGGGTAAACCAGGTCATTGGATGAACCACTGACCTTTAACATAGGAGAACAAGCCATGGCAAACCATGACTTTGAATACAACAGGAAGCGAGGAAGGAAGAAGGGCGATCGGCGTAAGAAGGGACAGTCATCGCTGGGGCTGATCTTATGGCGGATCAAACACACGCTGGTATTGCTGGCGTTTACCGTCATGATGATCGGCATCATGCTGGCCGTGCTTCTGATTTTCGTCGCACGGATCAGGGCCAGCGGCCTCTAAAACGCCGAACAACGCGGGCGCCCGATTTTTCGGTCGTCCGCGTTTACCCTGGAGCATCTCCGCTCCAGGGTTTCTTTTTTGGGTCCTTCCGCCATTTCCGTGGGTGTGTTTCGGTAGGGTTCTGTTCGGTTTTGGACCGTTCTCGCGATCAAACGTGACTGGTGGTTCGATGTTTGGGTTTAGCGCATTCAGGCCCCCGGCAGCCCCGAATCAGGCGAAACCCCCCGAAAACGAAGGATTTCGCCCGTGCCGTACGGCCCCGTCGCGGCGCTCGGGTCGCTCCCCAGCGTTGCCCTATCCTCCGCGACGGCTCGTGCAGCGTACCGGTGGTTGCCGTCGGCCCGCAAGCGATAAACCCCTTTGTATTGCGGCCGACCCACGGAATTCGCGGAAGGGCCCTTTTTTGCTTCATCTCGTGCGCAGTCGCCCATGATCCACTGACACCAATGACACTCCGAGACTCTTACGCCGCCAGACTCGGCTGCCCATTTCTTCCGCTGGCTGGCCTCCCTTTGGCCGGTTGAAGCCCCCGCGACGAAGCAAGGTCGCGGATGATGCGATACAGCAGATTCTTCCGATCAGCCGCCACAATGTCACCTTGGATCGAAGCTGCCTCTCCGCTTCGTACCGGGTCGCAAAGACTGTTGGACTCGGATCGCGCCTTGTCCTCGTCCGCTTGAGAAATGAACTTCCATAGCCCCCGACTTATCACCGCAATGAACAACGCACACGGATTCTCTCCGACGCGCCGTGCATGGACGGCTGCTGCAAATACTCGCAACCGGTCACAGTCGCTCACGCTCACCCATCCACGAGAAACAGCCTCTCCGTAAAGCTGCAACACGCGGCTCGGGGTTCGCAGGTCATCGGGAAGTACGCGGCGCAGTAGGGCGTTTCCTAATACACCAGACTCTTCCCTGGGTTGGTTTTTGTACTCCGTTAGGAGGGATTGTTTTGTTACTGGGGGTGACAATCGGCGTGCAAACCTACGATGGGAGGGTGACACACGTTGCGCAGCGAATCGTGATGAATGCTCACGCTGAGTCCCGCCAGGCGCCGCGAGGCTAACCCGTACGCGGCCCCCGTAAGCCTGAATGTGCCAGTGGTCCGCGGAAAGCGGCGACATCCAGCCCAACTGCGCGAGCTGGCGCCGCGCTCGCTTCACGCTTCGCAGGTGCACCGAGAACGTTGACGCGATGAATGCGGCGGAGCACGAGCCCTCACAACTCCATCCGCCGTTGCGATGATAGAACACGCATCGTATCAGCAAGCCCAGCACGGTCGCTGCTTCGACAGCCGGCCTGCCGGAAGCCAAGTGCCGGATCACGGTCCGCGGAATCGCAACGCTCCGACGTTGAATCGGATGAGTGCATTGTTGAGACGCCCGACTGTGGGCTGTGCCGACGGCGCGACGCGGGGAAAAGCCAAAGTCGGCTGTCAATATCAGCTCGCTTGCGACCAATCTCCGCAAAGCCGCGCGGACTAACCGTGCATCTTTGGCCCGCACGATTTTCACGCATCTTTGCACAACGTCCGTCCGCGCCGGAGTACGTCGACGCTCACCCCTTCTCGAACGCCGTGCCTGAGCCGCTTCTTGCTGCTCCGCGACCTCGTGCAAAGCCAGATACACACGCCAATCGAAATAACTTAGCTGCCTTTCGGTTTGATACGCGTGCCACGCTACGAGGAGGTCTCTCACGGCAAGCCTCCGAAACCCACCGGGTATCCGCTCCATTTCACGTTTACTTTCGACGCCTGTGTTCATAGTGTTGTCTCCCTTTACGAGGGAAGCCAGAGCAGAGTCTCCTCAGCGGGCGGAGCACGAACTCCGACGCCGACGGCGATCACTTTGCCGTTGACGAACACCGCAGACGTGGTAGGATTGGGTTGTTCCGACCAAATCCCCCTCAATCACGCCTCAGTGTGGGTTGCTTAGCCCGTGTGGGGGCTCCTTTCTTCAGTAATTGCCTACTTAATGCCTCCCGGTTTTTCGTTTCTGGCGACGGCGTCATCCCAGTGTCGCCGCACCTTTCATTCCGATTCCAGCATACGACTCTGCGCGCATCGCGCAAGCCGTTTCTTCTTCATCTTCACGAGACTGCGTGCATGCTTGCTTGCAACCTGAACCATGAGCTTGCATGTATGCATGCTTGCAGGAATGGGCACGACTGTGTCATGGTTGCCGTATGCTTGTCGCGATCGTCAATCAAAAAGGGGGGGTGGGCAAGACGACGCTGGCAGTCCATCTGGCGGCCTGGCTGAGAGCGGAAGGACGCCGGGTTGCCTTCATCGATGCGGACGGCCAAGCCTCATCAAGTCCCTGGATTCATGCCGCCGCGCCGGAAGTCACGCTCGTCACGCACCATGCGGCCGACGAGGTCATAGAGGCTGCGGTGAGGCTTCGCCCAACACACGACCTTGTCATTGCAGATGGCCCAGCAAATCTCTCGGAAACCACTCGGGCGTTGCTGCTTGTGGCCGATTTGGCCATCATCCCCTGCGGAGTCACGCTTCCGGAGCTTGAATCGACTGCTGCGACCGTCCGCATGTTGCACAACGCCCGGGCAGTACGTTCGCCGGGCCTGCCGCAAGCCCTAATCGTCCTGACCCGAATCCGGGACAGGCGATTCCACCTGACACGCGACGCACGGGAGGCCGCCCAGTCACTTGGCGTACCCGTCTGCCGCAACGCATTCCACTTGCGTGAAGCCGTTGCAGATGCCCCTGGCCAGCGGACAGTCGTCTGGCGTATGGGGCATCGAGCGAGGGCAGCCGCGCTCGAAACCACGCAACTACTATCAGAGCTGACTGAGCACACGTATGTCCCGACAGACCACGGCGCAGATACTTAGCAAGGAACAGGCAGCGTTTCTCCGGCAGTCTGACTCGACGGCCATAACGTCGCAATCGGCAATTCCTCGGACCCGCCGGCCAACACCCCCTTTATCGCGGCGGCAGAGCCGTCATCGCGAGCTCTCATTGCCGGACAGGCCAACAATTGCGCGTCGCGATGTTCCATTGCACTCCGTCACGCTTCGTCTCAGCTGCTCACTCGTCCGGTCGCTTCGATACGCTTCCGCTCACCGTGTCCTCACTAACGCCGAGCCGGCCACCCAGCAAGCCATCGCAGAGACCGCAATTCGCGATTGGCTCACCGCGAACGGCTTTCAAATCGCAGACGAAAACACTTAGCAGCATCACCGCAGCGACGGCAACGGCAGACCCAGCCGCACCTTGGACCGGCTACGCGTAAGCAGCCCCGCAATTGCCCCACCTGGGCCACCCACAGGCTCGCTGCGCTCGCCTTCTCCCCGGCTGCGGAGAGCAGCATCGCCATCGGCCCCCACCCCCACAAAAATCATGCCAGTCCTTTATCGAGACTGTTTGCCGCAACAGGCAACGGCCGAAAGTCCAATCGATTCGGACCCTCGCACGCCGGACTGTCATGCTTTTTGCACTCGGAGGACACCGCCCCGCCGCCGATGGCGACGCCGCTCAGTTTCTTTTGAAAGGCTGACTGAAAACTCCAGGGTTCGTGAAAGTTTTCAATCAGCCTTTCAAGTGGGCAGGGCCCACTTGAGGGTCGAATCGCTGGGGCGAAGGCCGCACCGATTCGGTGATTCGAAGCGTCGGACCGGAGCATTACCGGATTTGAAACAACTTGGACGCGGTGCAGCCGCGGACAAAAAAAGCAGGAGAGGAAGCCATGAAGATGAAAGGAAGATGTTCGCGATGCGAGCAGCATTGGAACTTCAAACACACTCGCTGGGAGGATTTGGGGCTGGGGGAAGACGACACCGTCGTGCTGGTTTCGTGTCCCGAATGCAACCCGATTCAAGACCGAATTGGATTCTTTGGAAAGAAGACGCTCGCCTTTCTGTTTGCGGTCCACAGCCCGGACCGAAACCCGCGAGATGTTCGATTTTTGCAACTCGAGATTCACCAAGGTTAGACAAACAACACCGGCGGTGTAGCCGCCGATTCATTCAATGGGGACCATGAACACACAAGAGACAGCAAACAAACCGAGGATTTATGTTGCATCCTTGGCGGACTATAACGCCGGACGCCTGCATGGCTGTTGGATTGATGCAGGCGAGTCGTACGAGGAAATCCGCGAGCAGGTAAGGAAGATGCTCGCTGAGTCGCCCGAACCCATCGCCGAAGAGTGGGCTATTCACGACTATGAGAATTTCGGTACGCTTCGCCTCTCCGAGTATGAAGACTTGGAGCGCGTCGCCCAGGTCGCGCGACTCATCGTCGAACACGGGCCAGTCTTTGCCGAATTGGTGAGCCACTTCGGTGGCGCCCGTTACGTTGACGACGCCGCCCAATGCATGGAGGAGGGGTATCGCGGGGCCTTCGATTCGCTCGCCGACTTCACCCAGGAGACGATTGAAGACTGTTACGCCGCTGAGTTGAACAACCTCCCCGACTTCATCCGCTATCACATCGATTACGAGGGAATCGCTCACGACATGGACCTGAGCGGCGATGTGTTGACGATTGTGTGCGGAGGAAAGGTCCACGTTTTCGACAGCAATCTGTAAGCATCTTCAATCAGTCCAACTTCCAATAATCGCCGCCGGTGCAGCCGGCGGCATTTAATGCAACATGAGGAAACATGAAACTCCTAACGAACAAACTCCGACGACAGATTCCGCCGCTCGGTGCCACCGAGAAGGATGCAGACCCTATTCTCTGGGCACGATTCTTCGTGCCCGGGCTGGAGACGGCCTATTACCCGATTGAGTTCGACGGCATCAACCGCTTCAACGGCTTGGTGAAGGCCCTGAATGTTGAGTCGATGAGCTTTTGGCTTGACGACTTGGAGAACTGGCGGTTTTCGGGTGGACGGCGACACGTGCGTGATCGTCGCTTCCGCCCGGTTCGGCTCAGCCAATGGAAGGCATCCAACACGTGCGATTGAATCGCGACGTGTATGCGCAACTGAATCAATTCGCCCGCCGGTGGAGAAATCCGGCAGGCTCTCACACCTGACTAACGAGGATTATGAATGCAAAGACCGAATCACACATCATCGAGAAACTCGACGACTTCAAAAACAACCTGTCATCCATCGTCTCCTATCCCGAGCGATGCAACCTCTGGGGAGACGCCAGGTATCGCGGCAACTGCGATGGACGGCTATTCCTGGGGCTCGTCCTTCGCTATGGTGCTAGCCGCATCGCAGACCCGATGATGGGCTCGGGAACGACCCGTGACGTGGTGAACTGGCTGAACCGAAAGACCGGCAGCGATATTGAATTCTGGGGCAGTGACCTCAAGAGTGGATTTAATCTCCACGCTCACAACCTGACGGGCCAATACGACCTGATATGGGTTCACCCGCCATATTGGAACATCATTCGATACAGCGACAATCCGGCGGACCTCAGCACCTGCGATGATTATTCGGCTTTCCGGGAGCGGCTCACGGTTTGCCTGCGCCGATGCTACGCCGCGCTTGTTCCCGGAGGCCGACTCGCTGTGCTCGTCGGCGACATCCGAAAGCGGGGCCGGTATGTGTCAATGTCAAGGGACCTGTTCAACCTCGAGGGCGAGCTCGGCGAGCTGCGGTCCGTCATCATCAAGGCCCAGCACAACTGCCGCTCTGACGGCAGGTCGTATGGGTCGCTGGAAGACGTCCCGATTCGCCATGAGGTTTGCGTTATCTTCCGAAAGCCCGAACGGTAACCGGCGAGAGGGGGGGCGGTCGAGGCAAGCAAGAGCAGCCCCGCGGCTGTCGTCAACGGGCAGAATCCAGCGTGTCTGATGGCCGGCCGGCCGGCCTCGGAATTCCGACCGAAGTACCGCCCATTTCGGCAAGCGGAACTCGCTCGGATTCCCCCGCCGCAGCCGCCCAAGCCGCTCCCCGCTGCGCGGGACATCCGGCTCGCACATTCTTTTTTCTTCGCTTCGCGACCAACCACATCCCCGCCATCCCCCCGTCTGCGGCCTCGACTGACCGCCCGGCCGCTCCCCGCAACCCGTCGAGCACCAGCTCGTCGCCGACCCGGATTCCCCAGTCTGCGACTTGGGACATCCACCCCCAGCCCTATCATCGTTCAGGTGAACATGGCACGCTCGATGGCACGTTGCATCGTCTCTTTTCGTGCCATGTCAATTCTCAGCCATTCCCATAAAGACCTTCGAGGCATGGCTTTACATTCGGGATTCATGAATTCGCGATAGAGGGGTCTGGCGCCCTTCGCTCTGGAAACACAAAGTCGTACGACGTATACTGCGAGCCCGGAGGCTCAGGCGGCCCAGTGAGTCCCGGCTATGCTTCGGACAGATCGAGATAATCAGATCATCGAGGCGCTTGCGTGTTGCGTGCGATTGTTCTCGCTGCAGCAGCTCGCGGAGTCTTGGTGGCGGGAGAGTGCCGAACCGACCGTCCCAGCCCGTCGGCGCCTGTCGCAACTGGTTTCCGCCAGGTGGCTCAGCGAGAGCCATGTCCATGCCGGTCCCTTGCTCAATTTGAGCCGTCCCATGCAGACATGGGCGCCCGGTGAACTCGCCCCCGACTGCGAGCGCATTGCGCGTGCCCTCGCCCAACGCTGGGCATCAAGCGAGCCACCGGAAAGGCTCACGGTCTTTGTGGCCACGAAAATAGCCCATCGAGAGTTTGGTGGCCCCCCCAAGCCCAAGCGCCTCGACGCGCTCTACGCAACACACGATTTGAACCTTGCGACGGTGTACCTCCATTTTCGCAGGCATCGGCCCCGTGATGCAGACGCTTGGGTTGGCGAGGACCTCCGGCCCAAGGCGGGCTTCCGAATGAAGGATCCTGACGCCGTCCTGGAATACGCCGACGGGCAACCGGACCTCGTCATCGAACTAGGCGGGAAGTACAGCAGGGCTGACATACAGGCGTTTCATGACGATTGCGATCGACGCGGGAGGCGCTACGAACTATGGTAGAACCCGCTCGTCCATCCGGCGTTCGCATCAATGCGCACGACGCTCGCATCCTCGGCGACCATGTTGGCGTCTTCCGCATGACGACCTACGAAGCGCTTAGACGGGTCTATTGGCCCGATGGCGAAATTGATGCCGCCAAAAGCTGGGTTCGCAGAATGAAGTCAGCTGGATACCTCAGAGGCGCTCCCCTGTATGGCAATGTTCGATACTTCTATCCCAGTCATCAAGCCGTCACCGAGTTTCGCCTCGAACCGGGTGCCCAAGGCTTTCAGCGGCCAACCCGCTTGGCGGAAGTTTATGGCCGGCTGGCATTCTGCTGCCTGGGCGAACGGCCGTACCGGCTTCTCAGTCCCAGCGTTTTTTGTCAGGAGTTCCCGGAGCTGGTGATTGGCAAGAAGATTCCCGAGGGGTACTACTTGGACGATTCAGCCAGCCGACGACGTCTGGGCTACATCTTTGTAGACACGCGCCGTGAACCGCGCGCCATTCGTGCGCGTTTGAAGGACTTGATCAGCGAGCGGATTGGGAATGAAGCCTGGAAGCATAATCTGATTCGACCGCGATTGTTCCTGTTCGCCATTGTGACGATCCGCGAGCGAGCCGCCAAGCAGATTGCGCGGTATCTCGACGGTCTGCACCCGGAGATTGAATTCCGCTTCGCGCATTTTCCGGAACTGGGCGAACTCTTACCTACGGAGCGAGGCAATGCGTCTCAAGCCTGACAACGGCCTCGACCCCCTTGCTGTCGAGCAATTGCCTCCCGTTGAAGGAATGGAGCTCGACCACCGCACACAGATTCTCTCGCCCAAAGAAATCGCGCGAGCGGCGCGTTGGATGATCGTTGCTGTTTCCGTGTGGGGGGCGATTCTCGCGCTGGGGCTGAGAATTGTCGCAGAGCTTACCTCTACGACTGCCTTCCTCTGGGTTGCCATTCCGCTCATCGTGATTCAGGCGCTCTATCTGATTGTCGTTCGCGCGCCAGCGTTTGAGACCGTCGGCTGCTTACTCGTAGCACCGGTGATCTGGCTTCTTAGCCAACTTGCCGCTGCGGAACTGCAGGGCCTCATTTGGTTGCTCGCGCTCGCCTTCAGCCTTCCGTTCTGTCACGCGATGATCACCCATCACGCCTATTGGATGCATGCCCATCCCCAACTCCAGCGCACAACGCGGCTCAAATGGCGCTCGGCTTGGCCAGTCGTCTCTCTGTGGCACTGCCTCAGCAGAGTTTGGGCGCCGAATAAGCACACGCCCGATACCAACACGCCGCTTGTTGCCGCCGAAATCGCGGAACGCGCACGCTACGACTTTGGATACGTGTACGTCATCGTCGCATTCCTTGCGGCTCTGCTTGTCCAGCTCCTGATTCCCCGACCATTCTTCGGGGGCATCTGCGCGGTGTTCACGTTTAGTGCGCTACTTCTCATTTACGGGGGCTATCAGGCTGCGATGTACGATCGCAAGCAAAGCATCGGCAACATTCTGGCCCGCGTCTGCCATGGCTGGAGCAACTGGCTGACGTACAATTTGCACGACACGCCCGCACCCGGCGTATTCCGCAGTCCCCATGGCAACGCCCGACGCCGACAAACCTCAGCGTACTGCGCGACCATCCTGACGGCCCTTGCCGTCGTTCCGCTCTGCGCGTACTTCCCGCTCATGGCGCTAATTTGGGGACCTGGTCCGTGGGAGGTGGCAGCCGCCAAGTCCTGGGCGTTCAGCGAGGTCATTCGCGACCACCGCCTTTTGCTGGAGCCTGAGCCGCGGGCCATATCCGATGCGTATCTACGCCAACTTTCCGCGACCGACCGTGAACGATTCGATGCGGCATTCAAGCAGCAACAGCGAGTCGGCGGACAACGCCCAACCAGCCTTCCCCTCGACTCGCATGAGTCCTACCTTCTCGCGACCTTGCAGGGCATATCTCGCGGTGAGCCGTTCTTTTTCATTTCCTTTGCGATTTCGGTGCTCGCCTCAGCGCTTGCAGCGCCGGCCTTGCTCTTTTTGACTTCCTTTGCCGTCGGTGCACGCGTCCTACTCCATCATCACGCGACCTTAGAGGGTGACGCGCCCGCCGATGGCGACCAGACTCAACCGGCTGCACGATATCACCGCAAGCGAGTTGTATCCCGCTGGCAGGCCTATGCCGAGCGTTTGGCCGAATCCGAATTCAGCGCACAGAATGCGGAGAAGCAGCTCGTTCGTGAGGCTGACCACCTCTTTCTCGGATTCAATCCCGAAGCTGATTACCCCGTCCTTCTTGATGCGCGCATCCTGGCCGAACACGCGCACATCACCGGCGATTCCGGTTCAGGCAAGAGCGCGCTGGGCATCGCGCCGCTGGTGGCTCAACTGATTGGGCGTCCTCAATCAAGCGTCGTCATCATCGACCTCAAGGGCGACCCGGCCTTGTTCGAGGGCACGCGCCTGGCCGTGAAGGCTGCCAATCTGCGGCAGAAGAACAAGAACAATCGGATCCAGTTTCGATGGTTCACGAATGTTCCGGGCCGAACCACGTTTGGCTTCAATCCATTCTTGCAGTCGCACATGGAGCATATGACCCTTTCGCAAAAGGCCTCCGTCCTGCTGCAGTCGCTTGGACTGGATTACGGCGAGGGGTATGGCACCTCGTACTATTCGGCGGTCCACCGTGACACCCTCGTTAAGGTGCTGCGCGATGATCCTCGGATCAATTCTTTCCGAGCCCTGCAGAAATACTTTGTGGACGACCTGCGGTCCCGGCGCCACGACTTGCACATCGACAAGAAGCAGCTGGAGGAAGCCGCTCACCTGTACACGGTCGTTGATAGCCTCTCAGAGTTCGATGCACTCAGCATCACGCCCGAGAGCGTATCCAAGGAGATTCTCGAATATCAGATCGATATGCCGGCCGTGGTGAGCCGTCCGCACGTCATCTATTTCTATCTTCATTCCGCCCTTGAAGAGACGGCAGTGCGCGAGATCGCCAAGCTTGCGCTGCACTCGCTCCTCAGCGCCGCCGTCCACAGGGGACGGTCGGGGCACCAGGTCTACGTGTTCATTGACGAGTTCCAGCAGGTCGTTTCCCAGAATCTCGAAATCATCCTGCGGCAGGCGCGCAGTGCGGGCATGGCTGCGATTCTGGCAAATCAAACGATCAGCGATCTCAAGCGTCGCGACGTGGATCTGATTCCGACAGTGCAGGGCAACACGCGGTATCGTCAGGTCTTTTCCGCCAGCGACCAGATCGCCCAGGAAATGCTAAGTCGCGCCTCCGGTGAGAGCATTTACTATCTGGCTTCGGCCGAGATGATGGCCAGCTACCTACTGGCGGACCAGGTCGCCAAGCGATTCGGACAACTCATGCCGTGGGCTTCCCCGACCGACTCCGACCCGGAAGGTTCTCTTTCGGTCACCGAGCACATCGGTCCCCGCATGCGCCCGTCGGACATCCTGCACTATAGCGATCGAGAGCGCTTCAGTATTGTGCAGGTTACGCGCGGACGTGGCCTCACCCAATACGGCGGTTGCTCGTTCCCCATGGTTTCGGATTTCCACATCACATTCAAGGAGTTTGAGCAACGCGCCGACGCGCCCTGGCCGCAACCGCGGCCAGGTACCATGATACAGGCGCCGTCGGGGGTGTCGGACTCACGCACCAAGGCCGCTGAGGTTGTCGCGGAAGTGGCTCGCACGCCTCATCAAAAAACGATGGTGCAACGACTTCAGGACCTGCACACATTGCTCGAGGAAGGAGAGCCAGAGAAATGATATCACGCGAGCGCCTCAACACATTGCTGCCCGTCCGCGCGTCCGGCGGTCGAATCGTGATGTTTCTCGGCGTGGTCTTGGCCGTGACCGTCATCGTCCTGGTCGTACGCTTTGCGATTCCGCGTGTATCCCAACAACAACCCGTGGTTCCGGAACAGCCGCCGGTCCTATCTGCCGAGAAGAACATCGTCGACTCGATGGACCGCGAACGACGCAGCATGAATCGCGTCAAACTCCAAGCCGCAGCCCTTGAACTGAAAGAAGCGCAGGCGGCCCTCGCCGGCCTCAAGCAGCAACTGGAAGCTTGGGACACAGAAGTGCTCGCGCTCATGAACAACGATGAAGGCCGCCGGTTGGCGGCCGACGACGGTCTTGTCGAGAAGTTTGCCGCTTCATTTCGAAAAGAAGACCTCTGGACAGTCGCGCAGCTTGAGGCGGCCGAAGCTCGGCTGAAGCTCTTAATGATCCCGGTCGAAGAAGCGACCAAAGAAAACACCGGCGACTACGCCCCATCCGCCGACTGGTCCGCACAGGTCGAACGCGAGCAACAGGCGCTCACGACTGCGGCGAAGGCCTATATGGACCTTCGGCAGGTCATTATCACCACATTGCGTAGCGCCCCTCAAGCCCCGGCACAAATCACGCTTCAGGAAGCGCTCGACCGGTTGGACAGCAGACTCGCCCAAGAGCGGGCAGAGGTCATCGAGACTGCCGTCCGCGACGAGCATCAGCGCAAGACCGAGGAACTTGCCAAGGCCGAGGCCGAGCGTGCACGCACGGCTGCCGAGCAACAAGTGGCCCAAGTCGAGTCCGCTCGTTTGCGCGCTTTGGCACAAGATGCCGCCGTCCAGGCTAAGTATCAGCCGTTCCTCGCGAAGGGCCGCTTTCTCATCAACCATCCGGACATCTTGGGTTTCTCGTCGAAACACCTTTTCATCGATGGTCCGGCGGAACTCCCATCGTATAACGACCTTGTGCGTTGCGGTGCAACACGTGACTTGAAGACCTTCATAGCGATCGGAATCGGCAAGTCGAAGTTCTATGGACCGTACACGAAGGGCCGTCGTTATTTCGAACGCAACGACCGCCCGCTGTGGACGACCGCCTATCCCCAGACCGATGCACAATGGGCCGAGTATCGAAAACTCTTCGAGGAGTTCCAGCAGCTTGCGCCCGTATGGCGCGATATGGGCTTGCTCAGACCCTGACTGGCGTAAAAAAAAGAGGCGTAGGGAATCGCTCCCTACGCCAAAACCGATTAGTGACCTTCTCTCAACCAGGCCGACATCCGATCAACGCACCGTCGTGCATCGTCAATGTCTTCCGGCCGAAAGGACTTCGCTATCCGGTTGCGTCCCAACGAGCGCACCAAGTCGAGGTTGAAGTACCGCTCTCCTTGTCCGTTCCAATTCTGCCATGCGCGAATCACCATTTGCCCATAGCAAAACTCCTGGAACGGCGGCTTCGAGCCTGGCGGAATGTCAACCATGACCGGAGCTTTCGGCCGGTCCGAATTGGCCAAACGGAAGCTCTCTGGTCCGATGAGAAGAAGTCGAAGTAACCATAACATAAGCGTTTTTACTCTCAGTTAGTGCTGTTGATAATCCCTCCTGATTCCACACCGCCACCTTGCCAACAGCCCATGGGCCGGAGGAAGCTAGCGCTGCTATCAGCAGATCATCACCAACACGCCGGAGCTGGTCCTTGCGTCTCTCATCGCCTTCGCTTGTTGGGGAAGATGCCCGCGCACTTGTAGGGCCCCGGCGGGCGAGGGGCCAACGAAACCCACGAAGGGGTTGTTTCTCAGCGAAAACGGCGCTCTGCGGTTGTCAAAGAGCCGGGGCTGCCACTGACGGATTATATCCGCTGGGCAACGGCGATGCGCGTCAGAAATACGGCGATGTCGAGGAACCCTCCGGCTCAGGCATTACCGGCAGGTGGGGATGGTCCGTCGAGGAGCGACGCACACCGGGTCTGCCGTCGCCGCCGCCTTCGGGTCCCAAGGGCCTGCCGGCCTCGACGGGGCGAGGACCCGAAGGCGACGGCTTTAGACGGCAGACCCGCCCGATGATCGAATTGAATTCGCGAGCTCTATGGGGCGACGCGTGGCGGGTTGACGCTCTGCGCCGAGCTGTGCTACGGTCGGCCGGTAAGCAGTTCTTTCCCATGCCGCAGCCCGCGGCAATTCAATCGCTGGTATCACGAACGCACCCTCTCCGGCTGGACTTGGCCTCATTGCCGCGCGGGCCTGAGAGGGGTGGCGTGCTTGCAAGGTTGAACAGGAAGGAGGTGCAACGTCACAAAATCGTCAGCGCGGCTACAGGGGAAGCACTGCGTGCGTTTGACCGCCCGCGCGACGCACCAATCGGAGTAGGAACCAATGACCGAAGTCAATGAAATTGCCCCAACCCGGGCAGGAGAAGACGCAATGCCCAAGGACAAGGAGAGACCGGCTCACGAAGTGCGGCTCGGCCGCATCAAAGCGACGATCTGGGCGAACGAAGTGGAGAACGGCGTGCGGCACAACGTGCAGCTCCGCCGGCTGTACAAAGCGGGCGACAAATGGGCCGAGTCCGACTCGTTCGGCCGCGACGATCTGCCGCTCGTTGCCAAGGTGACCGACATGGCTCACACCTGGATCTTCGAGAATTCGCAGGACAGGCAGGCCTGATTCCAACCACGAGAGGTTGATTCCGGGCGACCGCCCGGCAGCACGTCAACCTCTCGGCACTCAGCCGCTGTGATCCCAGCCGACTCCGTGTGATTGGCGACCTGGCGTGCCTTGCTCCTTTTCATCGATGCTCGGGAAGACGACACCACGACCGCTCTCGTCCACAAGGAGTTCATTCCCCGCGGCCGAGACCGGTGGTGCACATCCGGGTCTTCCAATCAGGTTTCAATCCAACATCACGAAAGGAGCTATGAACCATGCAGAATCTCACGCGTGCCCATGATGAGCTGTTTTCGCGCGGGGCCGACGAGTCCTTCGCCACGTTGCAGGATCTCTGGCAGCACTGCCAGGATGAGAAGCAACGCTCGGTGGACCGCTGGCATCCGCCTCAGGCCCTAAAGACCGAGCCGAACGGCGGGCGCTTTCGCATTGCCCTAGGCGAGGACGGGACGTTCGACATGAACGAGTGGAGCTACTCCCAGCTCTGTCGGCTGGCCGGGGTGAACAAGGACACGCTCAACCGGGTGTCCGCAGCGACCGCCAGCCAGATTTTCTTCGAGACCTTGCCGCGTGACGGCAAGCCGCTTCAGGCGCTCACGATGGAGAAGACCGTCCGCGCCATGCACGGGGCCGCCTATACGCGGCTCTACAACGCGGACCTGCTGTCGATGGTTCGCGAGTTCGCGACCGACTTTCAGCCACCGCAGAAAGCAGGGACGCCTGTGACAACGAATCCCGCAGCCGACGACGACCCGCCGTTTGACGCGGACGCGGCGCCGGAGATTCCGCGCGGCACCGGGCTGTATTGCGGCGAGCAGGACATGTTCTGCTTCCTGATCGACCCGACGGGCTGGGCGGAGATCAACGGCGAAGCCTTCGCTCCGGGGTTCTTTCTCTGGAACAGCGAAGTCGGCCGACGATCGGTTGGCATTCAGACGTTCTGGTTCCAGGCGGTCTGCGCTAATCACATTGTCTGGGACGCCGTCGAGGTGGTCGAGTTCACCCGCAAGCACACGGCAAACGTGCATGAGTGCTTCGGGCAGATTCGCACGATCATCGAAAAGCTGGTCGCCCGGCGCGACGAGCGCCGCGACGGCTTCGCAACCGTGATGCGAAAGGCGATGCAGACGCAGCTCGGCTCCAACGCCGACGACGTGCTGAAGGTCTTGGCCAAGCAGGGTATCGCCCGCGCTGCGGCCAAGGAGGCGGTCGAAATCGCCGCCCGTCGTGGCCGCTTCACGATCTTCTGTCTCGTGGATGCGTTGACGAGACTTGCAGGCAAGCTCAAGAATGCCGGCGAGCGCACAGAAGCTGATGAGCGGGCCAGCGCGTTGCTGGCCCTGGCGGCCTGAATTCAGGTTGCTCGAACGGTTACCCCCAAGGCCCACGCACCACCGGGCCTCATTTCACCGCCAACGTGCTCGCAGGCGCCTGACTGCCGCTTGCGCTTTGCACGAATACATGGCACTGTACAGATATGAATTCCCTGTTCGTCATCTACCCGCCCAATCCCGAGGCGGCCCAGTATCAGGCTGCTTGTCGCGAGAACATCGACTTCGTGCTGGAAATGTTGGAAGCGATGCGGATCGAAGCCGATATGGTCGGGGATGCCGAGGCGGCACGCTTCTGGGCGGGCGCGATCAACGTCATCGCGGCCTTCGGCCCGCGCAGCTCGGCCCGCGTCCTCCATTCACGCAACGGCTGAGGCGCTCCGTTGACCTTGGTCGCACTTCACAGCGAGCTTTGGTGGCGTCACGCCTTTCCTTTTACGTTGAAACATGGCACGCTTCGCTTGGCCCATCTTTCACATCTCGATTTCGGTAGAGGCCCAGATATCGCAGCGTTGCGCGGTCCATGGTCCGCGAGGCGCTGCCGTGTCGTACGCAGATAGGTTTTCAGCCGCTTGATTCGGTCCCGGATGGGATCGGGTGTCTGCCGTCAGCGCTTCTGCTTTCGCATCGCCATGCGTAACTGCCCGTCCGCGTGGTCGGGCGCGTGTCCCATTGTCCTATTTCAGGAGAATTATCATGGCCACCTCGAAGAAGAAGGCGCGCGCCCCGGTCGCGCGTCGCATCCAACTGCTGCCCGTGGATCGGCTCGTACCGTCCACCGAGAACGGTCGCCGGCCGGTCAGCAACAACTCGTTGAAATCGCTGGCCCGGAGCATTAAAAGAAATGGAGTGCTGCAACCGATCCTGGTTCGCGTCCATCCGGAGCAACCGGACTCGTGGGAGATTCGGGCCGGATATCGGCGCTGGCGGGCAGCCAAGCTGGCGGGATTGGAGACGATTCCCGCTATCGTCGGCAAGCTCGACGACGAGGCTGCGTTGGCGGTCACCATCACCGAGAATCTGCAGCGGGAGAATCTTCATCCGCTGGAGGAAGCCGCTGTCATTCAAAAGGCGCTCGACCACGGTTTCGATGTCGAGGCGGTCGCGGCTCGTCTCGGCAAGAACCCGCAGTTCGTTGCCCGGCGGGCGTCGCTGACGCGGCTTACTGAACCGTGGCGCAAGGCGGTCATTTCGGTGGATTCGCCGGCAAGTCGACTATCGCCAGCACATTTGGAACTGATCGCCCGATTGCCGGACGAGACCCAGGCTGCGCTGGCCGAGGACGAGTTCTACCCGGTGTTCAGCAGAGGCTTTCCGAGCGTCGAGGAGCTTCGGCGAATCATTGATGGCGGGCTCCACACGCTTGCCGCCATGCCATGGTCACCGGACGACGAGGCCCTCGACCCAACTGCGGGGGCGTGCCGTAACTGCCCGAAGCGGTCGGGCGCGCATCCGCTTCTATTCGATCCCGAAGAAGTCCCCACCAACGGAAAGTCCGCCAAGGACGATCGATGCCTTGATGCCGCTTGCTTCGAGCGGAAGCAGGTCGCCCACGTGCAGCGTTGCGAGGCACAACTTCGCGGTGCGCATCCGAATCTCGCGCTGGTCCAGATCGGCAGCGGATCGGGCAGTTCGGCGCTGCATGAGGCCTTCGGGGACCGAATTCACCGCGTGTACGCGCCGCGATTCGTGAAGGCGAGCAACCCCAATGCCGTCCCTGCCATGCAGGTCGATGGGCCGAAGGCCGGGAAGCTGGTTTATATCGACGCTGGAGATCCACAGATGCCCGGCCACAAGAACGGCCGTCGAAAGGACGAAAAGACGGACGAGAAGAAGCCCCTCACACTCGACGAGCGTCGCGCCCGGCATCAGAAGCGCCGCCAGGCATTTGTCGTGAAGCAGGTCGAGACGCAGCTTCGCAATCTCACCGTCGAGGATGTGTCGCGAATGCTGGCAGCGAAATCGGCTGACGACGGCCGCAACGAATCACCCCTGGAGGTGCTATCGCTCTTGCTGTCGTTCGGAACATCAGGGCGTGCGGATCGCATGTACCACGAAGATCCATGGGACCGCTACGACCGACTGCGCGCTGTTGCGCTCGAAGAGCGAAACGCCTCGGCGGTGCATGACGTTCTGCAGATTTGGATTCGACGGCTGACGATGCACGACAGCAGCCGAGTCGGTTTTCAGGCCTTCGAGGCCCAGCGAATGTGCAAGATTCTCGGCATCAATCATGCCGAGATTGAAGCCGAGGCCGTCCGCACGCTTCCGCAGCCCAAGAGCTGGGGATTGCCGCCCGAAGAGGCGCCGTCGGATGTATCATCCGATGAGCAAGCCGCTCCCGAAGGAATCGCAGTGGCCCCGTCTGATCGCTCTGCCGATGCGGGAGGCGTCACGGACGGCAACCAGCACGCGCCACGTCCAAAATCCGCTCGACGCAAGGCGCCTAACCGGAAAAAGTCTCGAAAGCGCGTTCGCGCGGCATGACATGGCGTGACACCCGGCGGCGCCAGCCGCCGCTGGGTGATCATTTTTTCTTGCGGTATTCGCCATTGGTTTCAACGAAGTACGACACCCAGCCCCTACGAGCACCCCGTGGAGGAAGCACAGTTGCACGCCGTCTCGCCATAACGGAGTACCGGGTGGAACGCTTTCGGTCCTCGCACACGGAATCGAGGTGCGTCATGGCCAAGTCGGGAAACAAGCCGGTCCACGAGGTCCGGTACCGCAACGTCAAGGCCGCGATCTGGCTCAACCAGACCGCCAAGGGAACCATGCACAACGTGACAGTCTGCCGCTCCTACCGGGACGGCGAGACCTGGAAGAATGCGCACTCGTTCGGACCCGCGGACCTGCTCCCGCTGGCCAAG
This sequence comes from Phycisphaerae bacterium, assembly GCA_019636475.1. Classification (NCBI taxonomy): domain Bacteria; kingdom Pseudomonadati; phylum Planctomycetota; class Phycisphaerae; species Phycisphaerae bacterium. The sequence goes on along the minus strand of JAHBXN010000001.1, from coordinate 783,346 downwards.
GCGCTGAACGAAGCGCATTCGTGGATTCACGAGCAGTTGATTGCGGCTCGAAATACGTCGTCGCGTGGCGACGAGGGCCGCAAAACAGGTTTGAAACGCTGAGCGTTGTTGCGAAGGCCGAGCATCCACCCGGCCACTTGAATAATGCCGCCGCGGCACGATTCCAGATTGTCCGATTGGTACTGCGGCCAATGCGTGCATTTTCACGCGACTTGTGTCATTCTCCATCGTCTCACCACGTGTTCTGACCGTCCGCAGGTGCGGTCGGTCGCGCCGCATGTCGAGTCGTTCTTTCTCCTCTCTCTTTGATCAGTGCAGTTGAGCCTTGCGCTCGGGGTGCGCATCACTGCGATGGCAAGGCTGACCGAAGACTCGGTTTTTTTAGAGGGAGGTTCTATGACCCAGACAGACCTGACCAGGGAATTGAACCATCAACAGCGCCAGGTCGTCGAAGCTCCGGCCGGTCCGATGCTCGTGTTGGCCGGCGCTGGGACGGGAAAGACGCGCGTCATTACCGCCCGGATTGCACGCCTCATCCGCGATGGCACCGCTGCGGAACATATCCTTGCGCTCACCTTTACACGCAAGGCAGCTGACGAGATGCGGCACCGCCTGAAATTGCTGCTCGGCTCTCGCGCCGGCGGCTTGACCGTTTGCACGTTTCATGCGCTCGGATTTCGGATCATGCGCGAGCAGTGCGGCCGGATCCGTGAAGACGTCAGGCTTCGTGTCATAACGGAAGAGGAGCAACGGTGCGTCATCAGCGCTTCGTTGCAGGCAAGCGGATTCAGCGATGACGTTGGTCGCGTTCAGGCCGCGATTTCCCGCTCCAAGAATCAGGGCCTATGTCCCGAGGAATGCCGCCGTTCTGCTGCCAATGACTTCCAACAGGTCGTGGCAGACGCTTACACCAGATACCAGGCAGCGCTTGCCGAAACCGGTTCGATCGATATCGACGACATGGTGCTCCGTCCTGTTGAACTACTCGCGCGCGATGCGGATGTGCGCTCACGATATCAGCGGCGCTGGCCGACCGTGCTGATCGATGAGTACCAGGATACGAATGAAGGTCAGGATCGTCTGGCTCACTTGATTCTGGGCTCGGAACGCGACGTTTGCGTCGTCGGCGACGATGACCAGTCGATTTACAGCTTTCGCGGCGCCGACGTGGAACGCATCCGCCGATTCTCCGAACGCGTCCCCGGCACACGCACCGTCACGCTGGAATCAAACTATCGCTCTCGCGCACCGATTGTCGCGCTTGCGAACGCAGTCATTTCAAAGGCCGCGAATCGTTGCCCAAAACGACTCACCGCGGAAGCCGGCTCCGGCAATCCGGTCGAATGGATGATCGCCGCCGACGAGACTGAGGAGCGGCAGTTCGTTGCGGAGTGCCTGCGAAGGCGCTCTAGCACCACCAAGTGGTCCTCCATGGCGGTGCTCGTTCGGAGCCACAAGCTGGTTGGCTCATTCTCGCGCGAGTTCCGGCGGGCCGGGATTCCGTGCGCAACGGGCCGTGCGAACGCCGACGGCGTCGCAGTCTTGACGTTGCACCAATCCAAGGGGTTGGAGTTCTCCATCGTCGTGCTGCCGGCGATGGAGGATGGGACGATCCCGCACGGAAACTCCGAGGGCGACATGGATGCAGTCGAGGAGGAACGGAGGCTCTGCTACGTCGGCATTACCCGCGCACGCGAGCGGCTGCTTATTACGTCAGCCCGGCGACGGGGCACGATTCCGGCAGAGCCCTCTTGTTTTCTGACAGATCCGGGTTCGCTCGGATTGTTCCGTTGGCTCTGATTCGCCATTCCGACAGGGTCTCTTGGCAAGGTTTTGTTCGCGCCTTGCCACCCCTCCGATGCTGTCGGCGATGGAACCGGGCTCCTGTCCGTCATGGAACAACTTGTCCGGGCTAGCACTGACTCGCCAGAAAGCCCAGCAATGTCGCGTAGGCGAGGATGTAGTGTCGCCCGTGCGCAAAGAGGGCGGCCAGGGGCAGTAGGGCGAAGGTTGCAGCCGCGGGGTAGCCAACGACAAGCATCGCGCCGAGAATGAGGGGTGCAGCAGGCATAGCTGGCCACTTAGCACATCATCCTGCTAATGTCACCTATCAGCACTCAAAGTCGCTGGCGAATAGGTTCTCAGCTTGCGGCCAACAAGCGGCGACTGGCCGTCGTATTTTCCCGTCGCAGATCGAGGCGCGTGCTGGGCGCAAAAAAAAGACGCCTCGGTTGTTAAACCGAGGCGCGGAAGGTAAAGAAGAAATGGGTGCCTAGACTCTTCCGAGCCGACGATAACCCCTGGACAGGATCAGGTACGCCTCGTCGTCTGGTGTCACAATCACGTCGCCAACCGAAGTTGAGCGACATGGTTGAACAATCGCCGTGACGCCGACATTTAGCGACCAATCCTGATCGACGTTGTTCGTCAGCAGGATAGCCTTATCCAGGTTGTACGTGTCCACCTCGGCTACAAGTTTGTAGCCGGCCGGAATTTCCGCACACGGAATTTCAGGCCATTGAAAGGTGGGGTTTTCAACATGGAACACCCGGGTCTTTCTTCTTTGTGATTGTCGTTGTTTCATATTCCTCCATAACGAATGCAGTTGCTACACACACCGGCAGGTTTCCCTGCCGGCTTGCAAAACAACGCTTCGCCGAGGCCATGAGCGACGACAAACGCACCTTCCTTTGCCGGTTTCATATTTAGGCTCCCTCACCGGTCTTGGGAGCATGTGAACCCCACGAGGGGGTTGAACTCCGAGCCGCATGCGATGCACTTGAGAAAGAACAGGGCGACCGGGTGCGCCCGCATCGTCCATTCGCCGTATTGTACCGGCTGCAGCCCTCGGAAGAAGCGATCCGGCCTGCCCGATTGCCCGGTTTAGTTGAACCCCCGCCAGCTCGCACGCCCGCCCGATGCACTTTGTGTGGACCGACAACCTCTCTTGCTGGCAGGTTAGAACGTGGGGGTCATTGAGAGGGCAAGATCGGTCAACCCCTATCCCCCAGATCGCCCAATGTGCCAAACTGGCAGCGCTATGCATGGGTGCCGCTTGCCCGCCGAGACTGGCTGCGCTCCCCGCCCAAACCGGCATAACGATCCTCCCGGCCGGTGCGGCCGGGCCTTCGCGCACGTTTGGGAAGAGCGTCATGGCTGAATCGGGAAACGCGCCGGTTCTCGAATTCCGGGACCGCAACCTCAGGGCTGTGCTCTGGCTCAACCAGGCCGCATGAGGTACGATGCACAACGTGACGGTCAGCCACTCCGACCAGGATACACGTGGTAATCGGCGCGCAAAATGGACCCGCCCTCAGCGTTTCCAGATGCTGGTTTCCCGATGGGAAGACCGGTGATCGCGGAGACGAAGGATGCTGACGGTGGACGATTACGGCGAGATTCGCAGGGCCCATCGGGATGGGATGAGCGTGCGGGCCTTGGCCCACACGCTGCACCACTCGCGGCGGAAGATCCGGGAGGCGTCGGCGACATCTGAGCCGCACCGCATGCCGGCGAAGCAGAGAAAAAGTGTTGAAAGTCGAATGGAACTGCGGTAAGATGCCTGTAAGTGCGCGTTGTACGGTGGGTCGTTCACTGGAGTCATGCTATGGATATCTCACTGCCTGGGAAGAAAACAGAAGTTGGGTCTCCGGCGAGATGGAAGTTGGTTGAAGGCGCTGCTGGCAAAGGGCTCCTTTATCTCGCCCTCGTGAATGCATCAGGGGAGGTTCTTAAGAAGTTTTCGGTGACGAAAGATATTGGGGATAAACTGGCGAGATTGAGCGTAAACGATATCGTCAATATCACCTTTGATGCGTGTAAGAGCAAACTCGGCCTCAAGAGATGGGGCGAATAGTCCCCCAAGTTACTGGATTGCGACACGGAACTTTCAAGGCCCGTTGCAAGTGCGTGATGAGGTTGTTGGCTACTCGACAAGCTCGAGTATTCGATTTACGAGTCGCTCGGTTCGAGCCGTTCGCTTCGGGAGACAGTTTTCCATCGGAATTGCATTGTCCTGCATGAATTGCCGAAGGGCCTCGGCTTGGGTTCCTCCTTCGCACCAAATTGAAACGACAACGACATGCTTCCAGAGCGCGCGGCAACCTGCAGCGATGAGTTTCTCGTAAACGATTGCTCCTCCTAGCTCGGCGTCGTCCAATCGCATATCAAGCACCAAGACATCTACCGGCGCATCGGGCGAGGCGATTTGGCGCAGTTTCTCCTCCGCAAGCCGAGCCATTTCGTCGGTTGCGCCCGCATGCACGCAAATTGCGTCGTGATTTCGTTTATTCAGGGCGCCTTGCATTTGAAGTCGATGATTCACGTCGTTGTCCAGAATCAGCACCGTTGCCATTTCTTCACCCCTTTGGGAACGTAAACACAAATACATTGCCTTTGAAGTCGCCGCCGCGACTTGGCCTAATCTCACGAGCACATCCGTGCATCTTGGCTATTCGATCGCAAAAAAACAATCCGAAGCCGGCTCCTGGTCTTTGCCGGCGGGGGTCAGGATCATGCTGCTTTCGTTCGCCCCGCTTCCATAGTCGTTCTAGTTCGGTCGAATCACCGTCCAAAGGTTCACCTGCGCTGAAGAATGCAATCTCCACAGCGCCGTTCCGCCTCTCTGCCCGAACCGCCAAAGGCTCGCCACTGATTGGGCGGCCATACTTGTCATGGTTCCGAACCATTTCCATTATGAGCATTCTAAGCAGGTGCACATCGCCTTCAAGCTGCAAGTCATCCGGCACGCTGTCGTAGTTGATGCTCCATTGAGAGCTCACCGGAAGGGGACCATTGCCCGCACCGCGGAGGAACGCAAACATCCGATTCATGTACTCTAAGCAAGCAAACCGAAACGATAGCTGCATCATTGATCCTCGGCTACCGCTTTGCATGAATGTCGGATCGCCCAAGTACCATCGAAGGAAGCGCAGGTAGCCCTCCATAAAATGAATCGGGATAAACGTGTGCCCAACCCATCCATTAAAGACTTCGCCCGTCATGCCCGAATCAATACGCGACGGATCTGGATCCCCTGCGCGCGCAAGCTCAAGTAAGTTGGCTGCCTCTGCGCGCACCTCCGACGAATAGCTTTCGCACTGGGACTTCCAATAGAGAAGATTTTGAAGTTTGTCGTGTAGGGCCTCCAGCAAGCCAGACACCCAATCATGCACCAGAAGCTCAACAATCGCTTCCGTCGTTCGAGTGGATGCCCTGAACTCCTCGTCGCTGGCGATGGAAACAGTACCTAAGACGTTACCATTGGGATCGCAGATACGAAATCTCGTCGTAACATTCGTACGATAGCGGCCGGTGTTGTCGGTCCAATGCTCAATTGCTCGTAAGGGCCCCATCGACTTCAGCGAGCGCAGATCCTCGTCGCGTACGGTATTCCGAAGGTCAGCGTCCTCCAAGATTACATCGTCTGAACTCTGACCATGAGGGTCAATCTTCGGATAGTCCATCCTTCGTAGCGCTGCGGCGTTCAGATACGCGTAACGTCGATCAGCAGTCTTTACATAGACTTGTACCGGGAGTGCATCGAGAATCTGCGCGGCCAAGCCCGAATGTGTCAGGCTCAGGTCAGAAGCGCACGATGCGCGCAGCTCGGTGAACCTACGAATGCGGGGCGGCAAGGCTTGGTCTTGCGGGTCATAGGATGCTTCGAGAGGCTGCGCTTGCAGCGTCGCTATCAGGGCGTCCCGCTCTTTCAATTGCGCCTCTAGGTCTTTAATGCGGGCGGCGTAAACATCGGCCTCGTGCATTGTCTTCTCCTGTGCTAGTGACGTCGAAAGGCGGCCGCAGTCTCTTTCGTGATTACCTCAACAGGCACAGTAATCTGAGCTGGAGGCACGATTGCACCTGGAGTAATTCCCCTCTTTGCGCGCACCAAGCCCTCATGATATCCTTCAAGCAGTTCAAACGCGAGAAACGTCATGAATTCTGTGTTCTGTGCCACCGATGCGGCTACCCATCCTTGATCAATTAGGTCAAGGAGATCGTTATCGTAGTCCCAGCCGGTGACCACAACGTCCCCTGCCTTGCGATTTAGCGCCTTCAGAGCTTGGACGGCGCCGATTGCAGATCGCGAATTGCACCCAACAATAGCAACAATATTCGGATTCTGAACAAGAAGAGCGCGAATTTGCTCTCCGCCATGTTGTTCGTCATACTTATCCTCAATCGGATCAAGCACTGTAAACCCCTGTGTTTGCTGGACGGCGTCCCGAATACCTTTCGCCCTGGCTTCCTGTTCTGGGTTTCCGGCTTGCGCGTAAGAAATAAGGACTGCCCCCTTCCGCGACACGGCGCCAACAGCGTAGCGACCGATCCGCTCTCCAGCCTGCTCCAGTTCCGATGTGATATAGGTCAGTTTGTGCACTTCCGGCGAGTCAATTAGGTATGTAATTACCGGCACATCTGCCGACTCGTAGTCGCGAAGGATTGGAGCAACCGACGCCGCGTCCGCAGGGGCTACGACGAGTCCGTTACAACCGCGCGCAAGGATCGACCGCAATTCGGCTCCCTGCGCATTGGCATCTGAGTTGTGTGGCCCCCCGAAGGTTGCTGTAGTACTGTTAGATGTCGCGGCGAGCTTTTCCCACGTCAGGCGGCTTTCCGTCCAGAACGGAACATTCGCGACAACGACATTCATCTCAAGGTGAGTTGATTCAGTTGCGTGAGGTCTACTTGCTTCAGGTGGACTAACTTTTGGCGTCGCGAGCGGGCATGTATAGCGTCCTGCAGCGAACCCAACAACAGCGGCAACGAGTGCCGCGCCGACAACCCAAAGTGCGTGCTGACGATTCATCAGACAATCTCCTTCAAATGCGCGAACACTTGCCGGACAGTCCAAGGCGATCAAGCATGATTGCGATCATGACTAGCGACCCGATCATGCAATATCGCCAGTAAGTCGATATCCCCATTGCCAGAACGAGGTTCTGTATCGCTACGATTGTAACGAGGCCTAGCGCCGCCCCAAGCATACTACCCCGCCCGCCGGCAAGTGTCGCTCCACCCAAGACGCATGCGGCGATTGACTCAAGCGCGAGATCCTGGAAGACGAGCGGCGATGCGGCCTCCGAACGGAGCATTTGAATAAAGCCTGTTAGGCTTGCACCGACCCCCGCGATCCAATACGCAAGCATCACTCCGAACGGAACATTAAGTCCCGATAGGCGCGCTGCATGTTCGTTACTGCCTATTGCATAGAGATGCCGGCAGTGCAGTTGTTGCGAGAACAGTACAATAAGCAAACCAAGAAACAGGAGCGAAGCAATAATGGGCAAGGGCATGTTGAGCATCGATGCGTGCGTTAGTGGCATGAGGGGAACAGCCAGTGAACCGGTTGTCTTTCCATCACTAAGTACCAAGGCTAGGGATCGGACTATCCACATCGTGCCCAGCGTTGATATCAGAACGTCCAGTCGCCAAAGACCAATCAGCAGACCATTCAGAGTAGAAACCAGGAGGGCTGCAATTCCTCCTAATGCGAGCGCGAGGGCCAAGCTATGTCCTGATTGAAGAAGCAGCCCAGCCACGATTCCGGAAAGTGCTGAATTAGCTCCGATAGAAAGGTCGAAGCGGCCCACTACCATTACCGACTGCATGCCAACGACTGCTGGTAGTATACATATGGCTTCCGAGAGGATCACGAGGATGTTGCCCGTAGTCAGAAATCTCGGGGCGAAAAGCGGGGCTGCCCCGACGATAGAAAAAAGGGCGACTAGCGGGAACGCTATGCGCCCTAGGCGCGCGAGTTCGTTGAAAGTCATCCTTCCGCTCCCGAAAGTAACTGGAGGAGCTCGGCGTCGGTGAGATCGCCGATGCTTTGAACTGCTGCTAATCTGCCCTGGCGCAGCGCGATCACGCTCGTCGCGACTTCACGCAACTCATTCAAGCGGTGCGTCGAAAAAATTACGGTAACCCCGCGCTCAACCTCTTTCCGCAGGTTTTCAAAAAACGTCGTTCGTTGGTGGGATCCTAGCGAATTAGTCGGTTCATCCAACAAAAGGATCTTAGGATATCTTAACAGGGCCTTTGCAATTGCGAGTACCTTTCGCTCGCCGCCCGAAAGGCGCATCGCGAGACGAGTGACCGACGGGAAATCCTTGCGTAGAAGCGACAGGGTCTGTTTGGCAGTGTGCTTGCAAGCAGCGCGACGAATGAAAGGAATGCCGAGTATTCGCGTAATGGCCTCTTGCCCGAGCATCAGGTTCTCTGCGATTGACAGGTCCGCGCACACAGCATCGTCTTGTGGAACAAATGCAACTCCGGCGCGTATTGCGTCCGCTGGGCGACGGAAGAAGCGTTGTTCGCCCAACATCTTAACAACACCGGAATTTGGCCTGAGTTCGCCGCTCAGCAGTCGAAGCAGGGTTGTCTTTCCGGACCCATTGTCACCCACAAGCCCGATTAGGGCTGGCCCTCTAACTGAAAGAGAGACTGAACGGAGAGCTTCGATGGCACCGAATGAGAATGAAATGTGGGACAGCGACAGGACCTCTACGGCTTGGAGGCCTTCGTACGGTCGGCTGCCCCGCGCACTCTCAGGTTGCCTGTCACGTCCACGTCGGTTCATTGCTGGCGGACCTTTATCTATGCGTGGGGATCCATTCGCTCCAGCTTTCGCTGTGTCGGGTCCGGTGCAGGCGGTCAAGACTCGGAACGCACAACTCATACCGGATTCGTGTCGGGCCGAGACTCCCTCGACGAATCGTCATGCGCGTGATAAACTGGATTATCACGTGGAAGGGCATGACTGAAAAGTTGGCAGATTCGAGCATCAATTCGCTCGCAAAACGATCGGCAGGGAAACCCGCCATCGCGACCCTCGATTCTCTCGCGGCCATACCGGAAGAAGCCGTTTGGCTTGCCAGACAGAAGTCACCGCGAACCCGCCGGGCCTATCAGGCCGACGTCCAGCACTTCATGCGGTTCTGCAGAATCGTCGCTCCCCAGGAGCTTCGCCAAGCTGACCACCGTGCCATCATCGCCTGGGAGCGGTTCATGTGCGAAGCCGAGGATGCCGAAGCATCTACCGTCCGGCGGCGGCTGGCGGCATTATCATCGCTGTTCAAGCACCTTGTCGAGTATGACCTGGTCGACCGGAACCCCGTGGCGGCTATCCGCCGCCCGGCAATAAACCGCGACGAGGGCTTCACGCTCGCCTTCTCCAAGGCCCAGGCCCGGAAACTGCTCGACCACCCGCCCGCCGACACCTTGGCCGGGCTCCGTGACCGGGCAATTCTTTCAGTGGGACTTCAAGCAGGCCTTCGACGGGCCGAGATCGCCGGGCTCCGCGTTGGCGACCTGCACCAAAATCGCGGCTTCGACTCGATCCGCGTCATCCGCAAGGGTGCCAGAAAGGACGCCCTCGCGCTTCACCCGCAGACGGCCCAGCGTGTTCGCGAGTACCTCGCCGCAGTCGGACACGCTGCCGATTTCGACGGACCGCTATTTCGTCCGCTCAGCCACAACGGCCTTTCACGGGAGCCCCGCAGGCACATGGCTCCGGACGCCATCGACCGGGTGCTGCGGAAATACGCCGCTCGGCTCGGCCTGACCCGCGGCTACTCCGCCCACTCCATGCGGGCCACGTTCATCACGACCGCACTCGAAAACGGCGCCAGCCTGGAGCAGGTCCAGCGGGCCGTCGGCCACCGAGACCCATCCACGACGAAGCTCTATGACCGCCGGGGCTACAACCCCGAAAAATCGGCCGCGTTCTTTGCGAGTTACTGACGGCGCGCCATAATGGCCTCGTCATGGCCAAGCTCGCCGAGAAGCTCCATCCCGACCGTTTCACCGAGATGTCGCCGTTCATGGCGGCGGTGGTTGGATTCGTATTGGGCGAGTCCTGGACCAGGCCGGAAATCGCCGAGATCACCGTCAGCGAGACCGAAGATCTCGTCTATGTTCGCAGGAGCGGTGGCGACGGTTTCGACGGGCTTCAAAGCCTGACCGACTTGCGGCAAAACTGGAATCGGCTGCTCGACGCGGCCGACCTAACTCCTGACGAGCGGCGCGAGGCGGTTCGGCTGTTCTCACAGCGCATAACGGTGGTTCCAGGCACGGGGGTTTAGCGCCTTCGGGCAGCCAGTCGATCGCCGCGATACAGCCCCCGACCGGGCTTTCCGGCTGTACGGGAGCGTGCTCCGACGTACAATTGCGGTTCCGTCAGAGACTTGCGCTAATACGCAGCGTCGTTTCGGCTTTTTCTGGGAGATGGGCCTGGATGCTCGGACTTCAGCTACGAGATGAATTTCTTGGCACGAACACGCCGGGCACGGCAATCTCCCTTCGCCGAAACGACAATTTGGGAGCGGCGCAGCAACCGGCCGACCGCATCCTCGAAATAACCTACCCCACGGGCGATGTTCAAGCGGCCCTTCGCGCCCTCAGCGTCGGGAGGCCGCAAAAGCCGATGGCTCTGCTGGGCGACCGGGGCCGCGGTAAATCGCACATCATGGCGGTCGTGCACCACGCCACGATGGCGCCGGACGTCGTCCAAGCGTGGGCCAGGAACTGGGGCAATCGCCTTGGCAGCCAAGCTCTCGCCAACCTGCAGCTGCAAACCGGGTATTTCGCGATCTCGGAAGCGGTTCACAATCACGAGTACCCGTTCCTTTGGGATCTGATTTTCGACCGCCATCCTCAGGGCCAGCGCTTTCGCGGGCGGTTCGAGCAAAGCGGAAGCAATGTTCCCTCGCGCTCCCTGGTCGAAGAGATGTTTCAAGCCCAGCCAGTGGTGCTGATCCTCGACGAGTTCCAGAAATGGTTCGACGGCTTGCCGGAGGTCGGCCGCGATGGTTCGCGACAGCGCGACATGGCGTCCAATTTCGTTCAGAATCTGTCTGAGCTTTCACGCGAGCGTCCGGAACTCGTGATGCTCGTGATCTCTGTCCTGAACAACACGACGGAGGCATTTCAGCAGGTTCACCGTGACACGCCGGTCGTCGTGAATTTCCTAGGGCCAACGGCGAAGCAGGACCGTCAGCTTTTGCTGCTCCACCGCCTGTTCAAGAACCGGGACAACATCAGCAGGGCTCAGATCGACCAGCTCGTCACCGCGTACGCCGGTGAGCGATACCGCCTGCGATTCTCGCACTTGCCGGCATCGGAACGAAATCGAATCGCCGAAGAAGTAGTCACGCTTTGGCCTTTCTCGCCGGAGCTTGTGAACTTGCTTGAAGATCACATCCTGATGGCCCAAGCGGCCCAGGAAACGCGCGACCTGATTCGCATTCTTGCCGCCGCATACCGCGAACGCGGCGATGCCGTGCCGTTACTCACGGCCGCCGATTTCTTCGTAGATGCCGACACGCACGGCGTCCAGGCACTCTTGGAATCGATTGCGGCGCATGGAGCGCAGAGCGACCTGCTTGAAATCGCGCAGCGAAACCTCGACGGAATCAAGGCGCAGGGTGAATCGACTGTACACAGCCGCGAAATCATTAGCGCCCTCTGGATACGATCGATGACGCCGGGCCGAGAGGCGGGCGGTACGAAGGAGGAGCTTCAGCTCGACGTAACGCGCGACACGCCTGTGGACGACAACGCGTTTCTTGACGAACTGCTAAAGACGAAGGACAGCAGCGTCAACATCCACGGGTCCGACAACCTTCAAGGCCGAATCTGGTTCGGCCGCGAAGAGAACGCGAAAACGAAGGTCCGCTCGACGGCTCGCAATGACCGCCTTTGGGCGGCATCAGGCACGCCCGGCGCAACGACCAGTTATTCCGGCAAGGATTTGGAACACATCCGCAAGACGCTCCGCTACATCCTCGAACCCGAAAACCGCCAATCGGTTTCGAAGGTCGTGGTGCTCGGACCAAACTGGGAGAACGATCCGTGGAGCGATATCGACGAATCGGACCGCCCAGCGACCTGGACTCAGCCAATCCTCCTTGTCATTCCGACGCCACTCGATGAGCCAGCCGGTTCCATCGAAAAGACCCTCGGCACGTGGCTCGCGACGAAGGTACAGTCCAAGCGGAACACCGTGCGATTCCTTCTCCCCGCCGTCGGCAGCAAGAACCTGTACCAGGACACCAATCTGCGATTTGTCGCCCGCTGTGCTTACCTCACGTCACAGGCTTGGAAGGACGATCCGCACTATCGCGGTCTCAAAGATGAGTTCGAGCGCCCGTTACGTGATGCGTTGAGAACGCGTTTTGATCGATTCGCGGTTCTCAGCCGTTGGAACTTTCGCCAGCCCGAGCAATGCCGGTTTGACGTGGAGCGGATCGATGTCGAACTGGTTCGCCAAAAGGGCGCTATTCCCGTCGCGATCGACGAGCAAATCAAACGAGACTTGTTCGACGCGACCGATTTTCAGTCACTCGTCATCGATTCGGCACGCAACGGTGACGACGTGAGCCGACTCATCGACGGTTTGCGTGAGCCGCCGCCATCGGCCGAGAAGAGCGCGATCCCGTTTCTCGGCGACCGCGATACGTGCGAAGAAGTTTGCAAAGTCGCCGCCAAGGGCAAGGTGGTCTTCAATGTCGCCGGCACATGGGTCGCACGGCTTCCCGATCACGCTGACGAAGACGAGGCATTGCGCTACATTCGGCCGAAGGCGTTTCGCGGCACACAGGAGATGCGGCAAGTTCAGCTTGCCTTACCGGCGGCGGCAGGCTCGGGCGCTGTCTCGGGGCCGACGCCACCCCAGCCGACACAGCCCGTGCCGGGCGGCCTTTTTCCAACCGATACATCAGCCACTGCGACCGGCGGCGCGCAGCCAACCGGCAACGACCAGCAACCGACGCAGCCCCAAACAACGGGCGCGGGGCCGCAGCCCATCAACCCACCGGTCACACCAGTTATTCCCGCCCAAGTTCGCGCCACCGACGGCGCAACGACGATTGTGAATCTGATCGGCAGCTTCGAGCAATGGGGCGTTCCGGCCGACGCTGCGCTCGACCGAACAAAGATTGAATTCGAGGGCCTCTCCGTTCAACAGGCCAAGCAGATTCTCCAGCGTCTTCCGTCTCATATTCGGGCCAAGCTCGAAGTGTCATTTCGACCGAACGGCGGGGGCGACGGCGCATGAGGTCGTGGCAGGACACCATTCTTGGCAATTTGACCGCGCGAGATACGTGGACCGAAATCTTCGCGTCGCTTTGCGACATCGCCAAGACGACCGCGTCGCCGTTGGAGCTGCACAGCCAGACCATTCCGCCCGACCGGCTGCTCGCCGAGGCCGGGTGGGATCTGTGGCAGGAATACCCCGGCGCCGCGCCACGCACATCAGAGGCATTGCGTGAGTGGTGGCCGACGGTCAACGCAACCGGCCGCGCCGTCCTGGTCCTTGATGCCTTTTCGTTGCGCGAAATGTTCGTCCTGCTCGCCGTAGCCGAGCAACGCCAAGTCGTGCCAACGCAAATCCGCGTCACCGGCTCTGAGATTCCATCCGATACGGACAGCTTCGCGGCTGCTTTCGGCGCACAGTCGCGCGCTCGGCTCGCCAGTGGCTCCCCGCCCGCCAGCTTTGCCTTGAATTCGCAAGATCTGGCGGTCGACGTTTTCAATCATCCGTTTGAAGACGCGGTCGGCGCTATTCGGCCCCGTCGCGACGTGTTCGTGTGGCACACCTGGCTTGACGACATCCTACACGTTCACGAGCGCTCGCCCGACCAGGTGAATTCTGTCGCAAGGCAGACGATTCAAGGCCCCGGCTTCTGGCAATTCGTCGATGCGCTCCGCCAGGGCCGGCGTTTGATCATCACGTCGGACCACGGCTACGCGCTATCACGCAGCTTCGCGACAAACGAGACGGATGAAGAAGTTGTCGCCGTTCTGAAAGACGCCTTCGGCGCGTCGCGCTGCAAACCTGCGACGAGCGCGTGGACTCACCGGCTCATGCCGCCCGTCGTCTTCACGCACAATGGCCACCACGTGGTGATGGGCCAGCGGAAATGGAAGGTGCAGGGTGGATACCCGTACCTCTGCCACGGTGGGATGAGCCTCCTGGAGGTGGCGGTCCCCTTTATCGAATTGCCAGCGCTGTAACGGGGGCATGAGCACATGGCGAAGACACCACGAGACGTTCCCAATCAAGCGCTGCTAATCGACGTTGAGCCGGACAATCTGCTCAACATGAACGAGCGCGCGGCGAATGCCACGGGCGAGTCCGCGACCAACGGGAAGCGCAAGTCCAAGAAGAACGGCGCCGACGGCTTCGAGCCGCCCAATCTCGCCAAGGCGATCCGCCTTCCGGTTCCCGATTTCTCCGATCCGAATCGCCGCAAGACGTGTCTTGAGGTCGATTTCCCCATCGCGCCAATCAATGCGCTCGCGAAAGTGGAGGTCTCCTCTGGTCCGGCACGGAAGCGCGTGTACTGCATGAGTAAATGGTGGGCTCGACGTGCATCGAGCGTATTTAAAAGCATGCTAATCGGTGCGTCAGCAGAGGCTCCCGACAATCCCGAGGAGGCCGCAAAGCTGATCTGGGACCACTATTACTGCAACCATCAGAAGGCAGGTAGTTTCAAAAAGCTCCGCGTGCTCGACCCGTTCATGGGCGGCGGCACGACGCTGGTCGAAGGCAGCCGGCTCGGGTTCAAGGTCACCGGCGTTGATCTGAATCCTGTCGCGTGGTTCATCGTCAAGAACGAGTTGGCGTGCAGCGACCCGGCCCAGGTCAAGGCGTTCTTCGACGAGATCGAAGCCGAGGTCAAGCCGCAGATTCAGCCCTTCTACACAACGACCTGCCCGCGCGGGCACAAAGGTCGTTGGATCGACGTGCGAACCGACCAACCGGCACCGGCGGAAATCGATCCGATCAATCTTGCGCCGGAGGGCCGCAAGCACTATCGTTGGGAAGGCCCGGAAGTCATTTACACGTTCTGGGCGAAGCATGGCCCTTGTGCCGGCAGCCAGGGCCAGCCCTGCGGCCACCGCACGCCGATCTTCCGCTCGCCGGTCATCGCCGAGAAGAAACTCACCGCCTATTACCTGCCCATCGACTGTCCCGCGTGCGGCTATCAGTTTCACGCCGAACTCGGTGAGACACGCATGGCGCCCGGCGCCGAGCGCGTCATCGTCGAAGACGAGACGCCGTTCACGGAAGTGACCCAATCATTCGCCCAGGAGTTGAAGGACTACTCCAAGGGCGCCGCGATGGAGAAGCGCCAGCGAGTCGAGCGATTGCTCGCGGCCATCGAAGCGGAGCCGGGCTTCAGGTGCCCACATTGTCAGGCGTTCGCGGGCGAGGAGACCAAGCGCGTGCTCGCGCGACATGCGAAGACCAGTACGCGCGTCGGCGACATCAAGAAGAAGGATTTCGGGATCGAGTCGAAGCACGTCTTCATGTACCTGCTGATCGATCCGAAGTGGTTCGACGGTGCACCCGAGAAGGACGACGAAGGAAGAGAATACGGCGGCTGGGCCGGCGCGGAGCCGGAAGCGACGGCCCGATGGTGGCGCAAGCGGATGGAGGGGCTGAAACTGATTGAGGTACGCGGCCGCGTGAAGCTCGCTGACGACGCCACAGCGAACGAAGAGTCGGATGACGAAACTGATAGCGATGTATCCGAAGTAGGGTCAGGCGATGACGGCGAAATCGAGACCGACCGCAAACAGTTTGGGCCCCCGGCGCGCATCACGCTTCGCGATGGGCGAGTAATCGAAACGAGAAGCGGCACGGTTCCCGGCAAATCGGCGTTTCGTTGTGGCGTGGACGGAATCGGGCAGGACATTCTCACGTCTGTCGGCAAGACGAGGCATACAGCACCTGTTGCCCCATACGCCCTTCAATGCTTGTGCCCAGCGTGCAACGCGGATGGCTATACCTACAGCGGTCGCTTCTTCAAGGACGTGACAAGCGAGGATGTCCGGCAGTTGATCCTTGCGGAGGAGGAGTGGCAATCCCGACGGAGCACTGATCTCTCCGGATACTGGCCCACCAGTCAATGTTGGGATGCGTACATGATGCGCGCAAACGGCGGTGTAAACCGAGGCTGGGGATACACACATTGGTGGAAGATGTTCAATTCCCGCCAACTCTTGGTCCATAGCCAGCTGATGCGAGCAATCTGTGCGCATGAACCGGACCGATGGCCTATTGATGTTCGCGAGCAAGCGCTCGGAGCGTGGCAAGAATTCAGTCGTCATCAGTCAATGTTCTGTTTTTGGGATATCCAGCAGGATTGTCTCGCTCCGATGTTGGCGAATGCCAATTACCACCCGAAGAATCTGGTGGTTGAGAACAACCAGTGGCTTTCCGTTGGTCGTGCAAATCTCGCCAGTTGCGTCGATGGTGCGCTAACCGGCCTTCAGTGGTGCAACGACCCTACTGAACTCGTTCTCAACCCAGATGAACATGGTCCACGCACGCTGAAAATCGCGACTGAAGACCCTGTCCCGCCTGAGTCAAGCCGACTGCTTTGCGCATCGTCAACGGAATTGGGCGAAATGGAGAGCCAAGCGTTTGACATGGTGATCACCGATCCACCTTTTGGGAATAATTTGTTCTACGGTGATCTGGCAGACTTCTTTTACGTATGGATGCGACTACCGTTGCTTAGGTGGTACGAAGGTATGCCGGAGCGAGCATACTTTGAGCCGGAGCGGACACCACGGGCGATTGAAGCAGTGCAAAACTCCGTTGAGCATCCAGACGATCGCGAACAATGGGAGCAGGAGCCGATTATTGAAGAGCGGTGGCTCAGCACGATTCGTGAGCACACGCATGACGAGACCTTACTGCCTGGCGAAGGTAACCCCTTATATCGGCGCGAGCCGGCTTCTCAATTCTACTGCGACACTCTAACGGCATGCTGGACCGAATCGGCGCGCGTTCTCAAGCCCGGTGGCATCATGGCGTTCACATTCCACCACAGCGCCGACGCACCGTGGGTGGACGTGCTGGAAGCCCTCTTCAATGCCGGGTTCATCCTTGAGGCGACGTATCCCATCCGCAGCGACGAGACGAAGGGAGAGACCGCTGCATTCGGCTCCAAGAAGATCGAATACGACATCATTCACGTCTGCCGCAAGCGGCTGGAGATGCCCGAGCCGGTAGCGTGGGCCAAGATGCGCCGCTGGGTGAAGGATGAGGCTGCCCGCTACAAGACGCTGCTGGAGCACGTTCACGGCCGGGCACTCAATGCCGCCGACGTGCGCGTCATCCTGATCGGCAAGTCGCTGGAGTTCTACAGCCAGCACTACGGCCAGGTGTTCACCGGCGAAGGCCAGGTGCTCCAGGTGCGCGAAGCCCTGCTGGGCATCAACCAGTTGCTCGACGACCTGCTCGCCTCAGAGCCGGGCGCCCGGCAGCGCCCGCCCGAGTGTGAGCCGGCTTCGCGTCTGTATCTGAGCCTGTTCCATGACCGGGACGAAATGAGCCGCGACGAGTTGAGCAAGACGCTCCGAGGTACGGGCGTGGAACCGAACGACCTGCAAGCCCGCGGCTGGGCGCGCATCGTCGGCACGAAAGTGCATGCCCTGCCGCTCGACGAGCGAATGACGTATTTCACGCAGCGCGGCCGGACACGCAAGGCGGCATTGAAGACCGACCTCGACCAGGCCCACTTCCTGATCGGCGCCGCCCGCGACAGCAGCGGGCTGAGTATCGACCGCGAGTTGGATAACTGGGCCGGCAGCCTGAAGCGCTCCACCGATGCGATTCTGAAGTGGTACGCAGAAACGGCACGCGAATCGCACGCGAAGGAGGCGGCCATTCGCGCGATCAGATTGGTTGAGGCATGGCGAAGCAAGCCGCGGCGCGTGGAGGCTGAGCAAATGACGCTGTTCTCGATGCTGGAGCAGCAGGCGGAAGGCGGAGCCGCGTAGATGGACGAATTTGTCGATTCCAAGATGTGGCTGACGCGCGGTTCGAGCGTGATCTTCGACAAGGTCATGCTTGGTCCGCTGCTCACCGAAGGCGCGCTGATTCCGCTGCGGCAAGCCTTGAGTTGGCTTTCGTCGTGGCCGAGCGCGACCCCGACCGGCGGAAAGACGGTATTGGTTGGTGGGTTGGAGACGGTTCTGGAAATGCTGGCGGTAAGCGACGCGGAGGACTTCGTGCGTCGGTACATTCGCCCGCTCATCGCTGAGTTTCAAAGTTGCTGGCCCGAGCATGGCCTCGTCTTTGGATTGAATACCGAGCCCGGACGACTGATCGAAGACCCGGTAAGCGAGATGGTGAATCTCAAGCGACGTGACGATACCACGATCTGCCTTTCGACCGAGCTTTGGAACGGCTCTGCCGTGACGGACATGCGTCGACTGGTACGCACCGACCGTGCGTCCGGCCAGAAGGTTCGCGGAGGGTATTATGCCCCGCGCTCCTGAGCACCCAAATATCGAGGTCGGGAAGCCCGTTTCGCACGGCGAGTTGGGCGAAGGCGTCGTGCTCGGCATCGAGCCGACGGGTTTCATCCGCGTCTATTTCCGCACGCACGGCGAGCGACAGGTGCCGGCCGATGCGCTTGCGGGAGCGATGACGTGGGAACAGCGGGTGCTTTCATCACTTCGGCCCGGCACGCCGGAAGCGATTGAACGGCTGGCGCTGGCGATTGAGGCCGAAGAGCTGCCGTTGATGGAGAGCGCGGCCGTTCTCACGTCGGCGAAGGTGGACCTGTTGCCGCACCAGGTCGTGCTTGTTCATCGAATGGCGAATGCGCGGCCACGGCGTTTTCTGGTCGCCGACGAAGTCGGGCTGGGAAAGACCATCGAAACTGCGCTCATACTCCGCGAGCTGGCGTCACGCGGAGAGTTGCAGCGGGCGCTCATGATCGTGCCGGCCGGCTTGGTCGAGAACTGGCGGCGCGAGTTGAACGACGTGTTCAATCTCGACTTCGAGGTGTTCGGCTCCGAAGGCGACGTGTCCGACCGCAAATCGAACGCATTTGCGAAGCACAATCGGATGATCGCTTCGATTGACACGCTGAAACGCCCACAACGGCTTCGCCGAATCAAGGAGGCGCCGGTTTGGGATCTCGTCGTGTTCGATGAGGCTCACCACTTGAGCGTCTACAAGAGTGGGCGCAAATCGACCAAGACTCAGAATTACAAGCTCGCCGAGGCGATGCGCGAGCATTCTCGCGACCTGTTACTCCTGTCGGCCACGCCACATCAGGGCGACCACTATCGGTTCTGGATGCTGGTGCGCTTGCTCGACCCCTCGCTTTTCGAGGACGAGTCGGACATGGTGGACAACCGGCATCGGCTCAACGCCGTCGTCATCCGCCGTACGAAGGCAGATGCGTGCGACGCGCGCGGCGGAC
The DNA here is from genome assembly GCA_019636475.1 of Phycisphaerae bacterium. Taxonomy (NCBI): domain Bacteria; kingdom Pseudomonadati; phylum Planctomycetota; class Phycisphaerae; species Phycisphaerae bacterium. The sequence continues at coordinate 764,108 of JAHBXN010000001.1, read as the reverse complement.
CGCTGTTTGCCCGACGGCAGGTGCATACCGAGGCTTTTTCGCTGAGCGACACAGAGAAGGTGTTCTACTCGGCGTTGTCCGACTATTTGAACGAGGGCTACGCCCTCGCTGAGCAGCTTGGCGGCAAGAGCCGGGCGCTCGGCTTCGTCATGACGATCTTTCAGAAGATTGCCGCCAGCAGTTTTTCGGCTGTGCGTGCCACGCTTCGCAAGCGGCTGCTTATGTTGACGCTGCAAGAGGCCATCGAACGCGACGAGGCGCTTGACGTGGACGGGCGAAATCGAGCTCTCGACGAAGCCCGCGATCAGATTCGCGATCTCCACGGCCTTCCGGCAGACGCAATCGGTCGGGCGCAAGTAGACCAGATTCTCGCCGACTTGAAGGTGCAGTTGCTCCGTAAACGCGATGAGAGCTTCGAGTTCGTGAAAGCACCGGAGTCGATGGACGATTCAGAAGCCGCCGCCGCAATGACAGACGAGACCGCGGCAAGCATGGTGCTCGTGGCTCTGCCGGAAGAGCGCCGCCGAATCCGCGAGTTGCTCGACCGCTTTCCGCCCCAAACCGAGACGAAGACGACCGTATTGCTCGGCGCGCTGGAGCAGCTTTGGAAGTTAAATCCGCAGGAGAAGGTCGTGATCTTTACGACCTATCTCGGGAGCATCGACAGCCTACGTACCGCGATTGAGTGGAAATTCCCTGGCAAGCGCGTCGAGGTGCTCAAAGGTGGCGACCACGGCGCCAAGACGGCCGCTCAGAAGCGTTTCAAGCGGCCGGACGGTCCGTGCGTGCTGCTGACGACCGCCGCCGGGCGCGAGGGCATCAACCTTCAGTTCGCCCGCGTCTTGTTCAACCACGACCTGCCGTGGAACCCGATGGACCTAGAGCAGCGTATCGGCCGCATCCACCGCTACGGGCAAGAACACACGGCCCAGGTGTACAACCTTGTCGCCGCCGACACGATTGAGGGGCAGATTTTCCTCTTGCTGGAGGACAAGCTGCGCGAGATCGCCACGGCACTCGGCAAGGTGGATGACCAAGGTCAGATTGCCGAGGACCTGCGCTCGCAGATTCTCGGCCAACTCGGCAGCCGATTGAGCTACGACAAGCTCTATCAGGACGCCCTGCGCGATCCGTCACTTCAGCGCACCAAAGAAGAACTCGAAGTCGCGATGTCGAACGCCAGCCTTGCACGGCACGTGGTCTTCGAGCTCTTCCAAGACTTGGAAAAGTTCAATCTTGGCGAGTATCAGAAGTTTGATGACAAAGGCGAGGGCATGCGGCGACTGGTCGCGTTTGTGCAGCGAGCTTCTGCACTATTTGGCGGTCAGTTCGTGTCGAAGGATGACACGCGATACGTTCTGATCGATCCTGACAAAGCAGAGACGCCCTTTACGACCGACCGAGACGAAGCTCTCCGCGAAGAAAACGTCGAGTTGCTTGGCCTGGAGCATCCTGCGGTTTCTCGGCTAATCGAAAGCTGTCGGCAACTTGAGGCAGAGCGGCGTTTTGTATCAGCACGAACGGAGTCCGACCTCCCGGGGCCAGGATTGAGTACCGTCTGGAGAGTCATTGTTCAGGCGGACGGCGGGAAGGTCGACAACCGAGTTGTACGACTCGGCTTCGATGAATCCGGCGACCGCTCTCTCGCCATTGAACGTGTGGTCCGTTCGTTTGGCGGTTTGAAATCCAGTGATGCCCGACCCGATACGCGCGATGCAGGAGTCCTTGTCGCTCGGTTCCGGGATGCGCTTCATCGAGAGATGAGTCATGCAGGATTGCTGTCAGAACGTGGCAGCTATTCGACGAACCTGCTGGGCGCGGTTGCGATTGAAGCGGGAATCGGCTGAAACGGCGAACGCAAGGGGCGCCCCGGACCACTGGAAGCGAGATTTGTGAATGAAAATCGCGCGCATTCGCATTCAGAACTTTCGGGGTGTTGCGTCAGGAGAGCTTCACTTCAATGGACATACCGCGCTGGTCGGCGATAACAACAGCGGAAAGTCAACCGTCCTCGAAGCGATAGATCTTGTCCTAGGCCCGGAGCGACTGTCCCGGCGCCCAGTAGTCGACGAGCACGATTTCTATGCTAGCCGCTATCTCAACAAGGATGGCCCGGCGATCGAGATTCAAGTTGAGGTCATTATCATCGACCTCTCGGACGAGCAGAAGCTTCACTTTCGTGACCACCTGGAGTGGTGGGACACTGTCGCGATCCAGTTATTGGAAGGTCCTCCACCCGAAAGAACGGATGATCCCACGGTCCTTCCCGCGCTTCAGGTCAAATTCGTCGGGCAATATGACGAGGAGGAGGACGACTTTTCCGGGGCCACGTATTTCATGTCCCCCACGCTCGAAGATGGGAGCCGCACGCCGTTCCGAACTTCGGACAAACGCTTGTGCGGTTTTTTGCTTCTGCGGACGCATCGTACTGGATCGCGAGCGCTCAGCCTTGAGCGCGGGTCGCTGCTCGACATTATTCTCCGACTTCAGGAGAAGCGTCTGCAGATGTGGGAGGATGTCCTAGAACAGCTTCGCCACCTTCCCGTCGCCGACAAGCCCGAACTCGGCATCAGCGACACGCTATCAACGGTTCAAACGGCCGTTCGCGCGTTTGTCCCATCCGAATGGGCCGAAAATCCGCACATGCGCGTTTCCGACCTTACGCGGGAGAATTTGCGACGCACGCTCACGGTATTCATGAGCAGCGGAGCGAAGCAAGAGGATGGTTCAGACCATGCGGCGCCGTTTCAGCATCAGGGGACCGGAACGATCAATACGCTTGTCCTTGCACTACTATCCCAAATCGCGGAACTCAAGCAAAACGTCATCTTCGCGATGGAGGAACCGGAAATCGCGCTGCCACCGCACGCACAAAAGTGCATCATCGACAACGTCAGGAGCAAGTCGGCTCAGGCGATATTCACGTCACATTCGCCGTACGTGTTGGAGGAATTCCCACCTGAACAGGTACTCGTCATCCGGCGCGAGTCGGGCAAACTGACGGGCATTCCTGCGACCTATCCACCAGCTGTTAAGCCGAAGACCTATCGTACTGAGTTTCGTGTTCGTTTCTGCGAAGCGCTGTTGGCCAGGCGAGTCCTGATCACGGAAGGGCGTACCGAATACGACGCATTCCCTGCCGCAGCTCGTCGGCTGAATGAACTGCATCCGGACCAATTCACAACTTTGGAAGCGATGGGCATCGCAGTCGTGAACGCTCAGACGGATTCCCAAATCACGCAGCTCGGCAACCACTTCAGAAGACTCGGAAAAGCCGTATTCGCCGCATTCGACCGACAGGGCGCCGCCAACAAGGCCGCCATTGAGGCGGCCGTAGACCACGCATTTGAAGCCCCCGAGGCTGGCTTCGAAGACGTCTTGCTCAATGGTGTTGCAGAGACGGCTCTCAGGCGCTTCGCTAGCGGTCTTGTCGCCGAGGGGGCGTGGCCAGCCCATCTTGCCGACCGTACGCCGAGCGACGCGATGCCGCTAGCCGATTTGCGGAGCTCTTTGCGCGAATACCTAATCTGGTCCAAAGGCGACAGCGGTGCGGCGGACCTACTCGCAGTGTGTGTACTGGATGAGATGCCGCCCTTCATCGTCGACACCTTACGATCGATTCGGGCGATTGTTGCTCCGCCCGCGCCGGTCGACGTCAACGAGCAGAACGCACCCCCAGTGGCGGAAGGCCCCGAGCAGTAGTGGAATCGACGCAAGAGTGGAACTCTCAATCGACAAACGGCGTTTCGTTGAATCGAACGGGCATGCTCTGGCGATGGGAGGACCGGGTTGCGGGAAGACATTCGTCGCACTATGCAAGGCGCAGCACGAAATCGAACTGCGACAGCTTCAGCGAGCCCAGCGCATTCTCTTTCTCAGCTTTGCTCGGGCGACTGTCGCCCGAGTTGCGGAACAAGCTCGGACGTTGATATCGACGCCTACGCGATCGTGCATCGAAATCAACACGTATCATGGATTTGCTTGGGCCCTCATTCGGAGCCACGGTTATCTCTTAACGCAACGGAGGTGTACTCTCCTTCCTCCACCGACTGCTGCTTCGCGTCTCGCCGACGTTTCGGCGGAATCCCGGAAGGGTGAGATGCTTAGATTGCGCGACCAGGAGGGCCTACTGCACTTTGATCTGTTTGCGACGACGGCAGCGGAGCTTTTGACGCGAAGCTGCGCCCTTGCGCACATTGTCTGTAGCTCATACCCTATGATCATTCTCGATGAGTTCCAAGATACGAACGCCGACGAGTGGCGTCTGATTCAATCACTCGGGCAGCATAGCCGTTTGATCGCCCTCGCCGATCCCGAGCAGCGCATCTACGAGTTTCGTGGAGCCGACCCCGCACGCATAGGCGACTTCATCAATGCATACGCTCCTGCACAGTTTGACTTCAGCGGTGAGAACCACCGGAGCAATGGAACTGACATCGTCAACTTCGGGAATGACCTGCTCACCGGGGCAAACAAGTCCAGTCGCTATTCGGATGTGACAGTTGTTTCTTATGGATTCTATCGCGACCGCAGCCAGCACTTTGCGGTGAAGGCAGCGCTAATTCACGCTATGAGACGATGCATCGCTAGTAAGCCGGGCGACTGGTCGATTGCAGTGCTCGTTCCAAGCAAACGGTTCATGCTCACCGTCTCAGACTACCTATCCGCTGAAGCTGACGGGTTCCCAGCCCTCAGCCATGACGTGGCCCTGGACACAGAAGGGCCGGCCATCGCAGCTGAGCTCATTGCAGGACTGCTTGATTCAGGTGTGGATATCGCTTACACGGCCGCCACACTCATTCGTGAACTCTGTGCCCACATTCGGGGGCGTCGTGGTACGACACCACCAACGAAGAACGACCTAAAGCTGACCGACGCTCTTTCGACGTATCTGGAGACCGGTGCTGCGAGGGGCAGCACTCGGCTCGCTCTGATCGCAGATTGCCAACGTATCGCCGTCGCCCGCAAAGGGATGACGTTAACAGGTGACCCCGAAGCTGATTGGCTCGCGGTTCGTCAGCTTCTTGCCGACTCGGAAGTCGCGCACATCCAACAGGTCGCGGAGGATGCTAAGTACCTCAGATTGCTTCACAAGGGGGCGCTATTGCGCGCACGGTTGGGCGACCTGTGGCGCGGCAATCGCGGTTATCCTGGGGCCGCTGAAGCCGTGCATGATGCCCTGTTACAGGAGCATTTCTCCGCATCGACCCGCGTGTGGAAGGGCGTAAACGTAATGACGATTCATAAGTCGAAAGGTAAGGAATTCGACGAAGTGATCGTCTACGAGGGCGCATATCAGGGGCGCATCGTGCGAGCTGAGGCATCGGCGCGAGAGATTGCGCAGGCCCGCCTGTCACTGAGGGTGGCGGTGACCCGCGCAATGACGCGGACTACGCTCCTCACTCCCCAGAGCAACCCCTGCCCGTTTTTGTAGTGTTCGAAAATGCTATGGCGAAAGGTCGAACAATCGAACGCTTCCACGGAACCGCTTCGATCGGAACAGCGTCGTACCCGGCCGCACGACGGGTACGGTTCACGGCTCGCCAAATGGTTAACACTTGTGCGCGGATCGGTGCGTACGGCTGCATCCGGATTCGGGCGAACTCTACGGCGAGTGTGATTTCCGAGCGTCGGCAGGCCAATTCCAAGAAGTGGGCCTTGAGTCGCGCGTATTCATCAACCGCGATTCTCACGCACACGCGACGATTGCGGTGCGAAATTGTGTAGCCCGCGTATCGGATGGGTACCCGCCGTGCATCCCTCACCTGCCCATCTTCTTCATCAAAAAACTCGTGTTTGCCGTGCGTCGCCATGAGCAGGAAGAACCGTTCATGACGGATATACTGCATATTCGCCAGGCCGCCGCGTTTTCGTCGGCAGCGTTCCTTCTGTGAAACGGCGACGCCATAACGGGCGATGAGTTTCTGATCAACAAGCTCGGGATCCTTGTGCGGGGGGATGCGCCCCGACACGTAGAACCAATAGCCGCGGGCGACGTAAGCAACCGCCACCTGCTGAATGAACCCGTCCACCGAAGTCGCCCTACACCGATACTGCATGTCCCGCCGACGCCTGATACTGCCCGATAGGTGGGGATTGTTCACGGCACAATCCCCAAGGCCGTTATGCGAAATCGCATTGCAACCGTGACTTCGGCTTCCTGTACCGACCGGTGCGGGAGCCTGCGAATCGTCGCGGACTTGCGGGTGCTCATATTGTCCGGCCTTACGGCCGGCCCGCTATCGCCCGCGAACCGATTCACGCTCCACCGCCACCCACGCATACAGGACCAGCAAGCATGGACCGCACGGCTCGAAATCGGAGCCATGCCGCACGCCTGCCTTCGCCGATTGCTTACGGCTGTCGCGCCGCGCGCGACTTGTTTCTAAGTTGTACGCGGCTAATAATAGAACAGCCCAAAGCAGGAACCTGACGCACCCGAGGCACCCTCAAGACGTACCTCGAGTGTCGTCATCAAATGCGTGTGCCCCAGGCAGCCGGTCCACCACGACCAGCCGCGTGGGGCCACGTTGTTCCTAGCCAAAGGTTGCGAGGCGGAACGCCTCGTCAGAACACTCATTCGGACGGGTTCATGCCCGTCGCCTCTTTCGTCGTCGCTCCATGCCGAGGTTACCAGCCCCGGCGCGAACGAACGGCCACTGCCTTGCAGCCGCTTCGCCGGCCTCCCGGCCGCTTCTACTCAAGGCACACTCCCGGACTGAAGCATTTGAATCACTCAGCTGATCATGCCGAGCACCGGTCACCACACCGGCCGCTTCAGTCCTTCCCGGATTAGCGATCGTCTTCATTCAACCCGTCACGTCGCTAGAGGGTGTTATCCCTCCAAGCCAGGTCGTACGCGCACCGCTCCCGCGGTGGCATCGTTTCCACGAGCGAATCGCTCGTGATTTCTGCGGGCCGAAACAAGAAGCACCCGCCTACCCTTCGACCTGGATCTTTCGCGGTTCAGCACCGTCTCAGGTTGAAATTCACCGGCAAGCCCTTGCGGGCCTTTCATGGTTGAGCTTTTCACCGTCGGGCTTCTTTCACCCGATCGCCGAGCCTGATCAAGGGCCCGGTTCCCGTCCTCGCGGACGCAGAAGCTCCCCACGCCGGCCAGCGTTGAACGAACCTCACGGGTCTTGCACCCGAATTGTCCCGCATAAACGAAACTGTGGTCCGAACCCCGCGGGGGGATTTGCTTCGACTTGCGCCGAAGCTCACCGCCTTTGACGACCGCAGCCCTCATCGAGACGCAAAATAAGCGCAACTCGACAAGGGTCTGTCTCCGTCGCCCCGCCTCCCCGCCACGTCATCGGATAGAACGTCGGAATTGACCTTGATTGGTGGTCAAGGATTTGCGCCGACGAGCCTCCGTCGATCTGGACGAGCCATTCTCATGGCATCCAGCTCTACGGGCCGACACATTGGCGGGTGGTGAAATCCGCCCCCTTGGCTCGGTTGGTAAGGCCGAGTTGAACGGGTTGTGTCGCCAATCCGAACGGTGTCGCGCAACGTGATTTCCGTCACTGACGACCACGAGCCAAAGCTCGCGGCTCGAACCTACCGTACATCCGACTTGCTGGCACCTTGCGATTCCTGACAGATCCTCTGCAGTTTGCGCGGAGTCCAGATCAGCTTCGGCAGCGTGTATTGTCGCGGGTCGTCAAGCTCTACAAGCGGTGCGTGATAAGAAAGCAGCAGCAATCCCTCTTCAGCAGCGCTAAACGTGTGCATCAGCCCGCGCGTAAACGTCAGCGCATCGCCTGCCTTAACGGGAATAGACCGAATCCGCTCTCCGGTGAACCGCTCCAGCGGCTCGCTTGAAATGTGGAACAACCCTTCGCCGTCAAGCACGACGATGAAGCGGTCGGAGAACTCGTGCATATGCATCGGCAGGTCGAGCGTGCCGGGGTCGAATCGAAGCTTGGCAAACCCGTCATCCCTGCACTCGTCGAGTAGCTCCTGTGCCGACCACACGGCACCAGCGATGCTGTTCGTCTGCTCGAAAGGCGCCTTCAGCACGAGCGGAAACTCGTTCTCGGCGAGCGCCACCATTTCGCGAACAAGCGGTCCATCCGTCTCAGGAAATCCGAGCTTGAGCGACCGGGTTGTCGCCCACACTCCACCCTTCGGAGGCGCCACCTCCTGAATGGCAGCGCGACCGAGGTCTAGGAGCAGTCGCAAGCTTTCGTGCCCTGAAATGCCTCCCAGCAAACCCGCACTGATCGTTGAGGAAATGGTCTGCAACATGTCCGCACCTCCTTTCGGCTTGACTCTCCGGGCGCGGTCCGGCAAGAAGTTTGGTACTTGTACGGTACATCGGCCGGGCGTCAAGGGGTATGGAGCATGGATTTCGGTCTGGCCGAACAGCCGGGCTCACAGAATCTGAACGAATCGCAGTCCTTGTTGAGGAGTACAGGGCACTTTATCAGCTGCTTCTTTTTCGCCTTCGCGCGATGGACCAACGTGTTCCTGCTGCTGGTGGGTTGCTCGGTGTCGTTTTGGGCAGCGTCCCCGTGGTGCCGAAGGAGACCCAGCTTCTATTCCTAGCTGGCGCCCCAGCCTGCCTGGCGTGGATTGCAGCTACCACGTTCGGCCATGCACGGTCCAAAGAGGACCACCTGCGACGAATCGACGAAATCGAGCGGCACGTCAACCAGATTGCTGGGGAAGAGTTGCTCGTCTTTCAATCTCAGCATCCGAACCGTCAGGCTGTTACTGCGGGCCGAACCGGAGCGGCCGCCATCATGGCCGTTGCGAGCGCCTGCCTAATCGCTTTTGCGGCATGTGCTTTCCTGTTCCAGACGCAAACCAACGTCCCGCCGCCACTTGCGATGGCTTACAACGGGTACGTCCTTGTGTCCGCTGGTTACGTCGCCGTAGCGTTCCGCTCGTTGCGGCGCTATCGCTACCGGCGGTCCCCGGCGAGTCCAAGATTGCCGTTCGCGGCGATGCGACACGAGTAACCAGGCTGGGAAAAGAATTCCGGTTCCAGAGGCTTGACTTCTCCGGATCGGTTGTTAGCATATAAGCGTACAGTACGTGAGAAGCCAATGCCACGACACGCACGATCCAGTCCGGAGCCGGTGGGCGAGTTGCTTCGCCGAACTCGCGTCGAGAGCCTGAACAAGGGATTACGCGAGATGGCCAAGATTCTCGATATCGCTCCAGCCCACCTTACAGATCTGGAGCTTGGGCGACGCACTCCGTCCGAGGACCTTCTCAGGCGAGTCAGCGGAGCATATGGCATTCCCGAGTCAACGCTGCGGGCTGGATGGGCACGTCCCGACGCGATTGTCTCGGAAGTAGCCACCCAGGATGCTATGACGGCTGAAAAGGTGCCGGCACTTCTGCGAAATGCTCGTCGACTCACACGTGACCAGTGGGACGCGCTGATCGAAGAAGCTCAGCGTCTATCAGCGCAGAAGGATTCACGAAAGGCGAAATAGTCGATGCGACCCGCGCTAAGCTACCGCTATTTCGAGCCACGATGGGGTTCTCGCCAGGTGGACCGCCGTGCGTGGGAGTGCCTTGAGAGGTGCCGCAAGCGCCGGAAGCTGGAGACACTGCCGCTTCCGATTCCCGTCGAGGATTGGATCGAGGGTCCGTTACGAATCAAGTTCGGCTTCGCCGACCTTTCGCGGCTCGGCTCTGACGTGTTGGGCGCGGCCTATCCAACAAAACCGGAGATCCTCATTGACCAACAGGTGCTGACGAACGAGGGGCGTTGTCGGTTCACTGCGGCACACGAACTCGGCCACATCATACTTCACTCCAAGGTGGCCCGTACGTTTAAGGACACACTCGACTACGGATTCAGCGCCCGTAATCAATTCGAGCGTGAGGCGAATCGCTTCGCTGCTGCTTTCCTGATGCCGCTCGTGTTGCTAGAACGCGAACTCCTGCAGCTTTGCGACAACCGACGGACGAGCCGCTCCGAATGCATAGCAGCGCTGATGGAGCCAGCGGGAGACTCCGAGGCACTCTGGCGGCGGTTCCTGTCTGCATTGCGACGGAGGTTCAACGTTTCCACGCAAGCTGCCGTGATTCGCTGCTCAGACATACAACCACGGATACGCAATACGCAACCGTTGCTTCCCCGTGCTTTGGTTGAGAAGTTGATTCAACCGGCTCCAGACCCGCAGCAACAACTCGCCTTCGGCGGAGGAAGCATTTCGATGGGTTGAACCGCGAAAATTTTTTGCAGTGGCTGTACGCAAGTTAGCGTACACAGCGCGGAGGATGAGAACATGACAGCGAGAGCAGGTGAAGCGCCCGTTCACGAGGTACGTGCCGGCGCTATCAATGGTGCCGTATGGAGCAAGACATCCACCCTCGACGGTCGGCCAGTCTTGCAGCACAGCATCAGAATCGAGAAGCGTTATCGCGATGAACACACTGGAGAGTGGAGAAGCACGGGATACATGCGTCCGGACGACCTGCCGAGGCTGGTGCTCGTTGCAAATAAGCTGTTCGAGTACCTCACTCTGCGTGTGGGGAAAGAATCATGAACCAAGATCGTGATGATCAAGTGGTCGCAACGCACAACGCCCCAGCGCGGCATCAAATGCCCGGTTCGGCTTTGCCCGGAGACCCACTTTGGGCATATCCTGAGTTGCTGACTGAGGCCGAGGCAGTCCGCTACCTCCGTCTCGATACCATCCGCGGGCTTCGCAATCCCGGTGAAACGCTCGCTCGCTATCGAGCGATAGGACTACTTCGAGGCACGCAGGTGTCGAAGTCCGTTTTCTATCGGCGTGTTGAACTCGATCGGTTCTTGGATCGTCTGACAAACGAGAACCCGCGATAAGGATCGGCCACCGCCATGCCCCCGGTTGTCACACTGGCAACGCAGAACGTTCGAGCCGCCAACGGCAAGCGGTATCGATATTACCAACTCCGTTGGTTTGGCCCGGACGGCAAACGCTACAGCCAGAGCGCCGGCCGCACAGATAAGCTCTCACGCCGTCAGGCTGAGAAGCTCCGCCGGGCGAAGGAACTTGAACTTCGTCAGAGACCGGGACTTGCCAGCCCGGGCCGGATCCCCACGCTCGCAGGCTTTCTTGAGTCGTACATCGAGTCGCGGCGCTCCGAGCTTGCACCGGGTTCACTTGAGCTTCATGAGCGCACGGCCAAGTACTTAAGGGGCTTCTTGGGTGACGAACGCCGCCTCGACCAGATCACGCGCTTCGACGCTCGCGAGTTCAAGACCGCACTCGCGAAAGGTGAGCTCGCGAAGCTCAATCAACGCGTCTTCAAGAACATCAGCCCGCTGACCGTTGACCAACATGTCCGCAATGCCCGCACGATCTTCAACCGCGCGGTCGATGACGACCTGATAATGTACAACCCGTTCGACCGGCTCGCCGGCGGCGTGCCTCCAATCGAAAAAGACTGGCACTACGTCACCGTGGACGAACTCGGCAAACTGCTCGACGCCAGTCCCAACCAGGCTTGGCGGACGCTTCTGGGCCTTTGCCGGCTCGCGGGACTCCGACAGGGCGAAGCTCTCTCACTGCGGTGGTCCGACGTGGACTGGAACAAGGGGCGGCTGATGGTGTGGGCGCAAAAGACCAAACGACGCCGGGTCGTGCCCATCGCTCCGGAGTTGATGCCGATTCTTCGCGAAGCGCTTCGGGAAGCGCCCGAGGGTGAACCGCTCGTGATCAGCGGCATCGTCGCCCAGAACGTCTGGCGCGACTTCGGCGTGATCCGCAAACGTGCCGGTGTGCCAAAGTATGCGAAGTGGTGCCACACGCTCCGCAAGAACCGTGAGAGCGACTGGATGGCGGCGGGCTTCCCGTTCCACGTCGTGGTCGAGTGGATGGGCCACTCCGACGAGGTGGCCCGGCAGCACTATCTCCGGGTGAACGATGCCGACCTTGACGCCGCAACCCGCACCGTGATCGCCGCCGAACAGACGCAAAAACTGACGCAAATCACCCCGGAGCCGGCTTTGGACCCGGTCGAGGACGAGCCGCAAATCCTGAAGCTGGAAGACTTTAAGAAGAAAGCGGGCGATGGGATTCGAACCCACGACGTCCAGCTTGGGAAGCTGGCATTCTACCACTGAATTACGCCCGCGAAGGCCGTTTTCTACTACATTTTCGAGGCCGCTTCTACTACAATTTCCGGTACGGCAACCCGGCAATCGACCTAACTGCAAAGGAGGACGAGCCGTGCCGAAGCAGGGACCCAACCACCACAAACGAGTGCCGAAGCTCTCCTTCACCGCCAACCAGGGCATCGGCTGGCACGTGAGCTACCGAGACGACGACGGAGTCCCTCGCCGTCATCGGTTCGGCATCAAAGAGCGTAGCGGCGAGCCGCAAGCAAAGCTCCTCTATCACGCTTGGGTCTTGGAGCACCTTGGCGGCGAGAATGTGAAAGCGTTCCCGACCAAGGCCAAGCGAGCCACCAAACCCAAGAAGGACAACCGGATACTTTCAGGGAGCTTGCTCGAAATATCAAGTGGCTTCCTCGATTCCGAGGAGGCTCGGGCACGGAAGGGGCACGAGCCGAAGCGACGCGGCACCATCGCGGCCGAGGTCTTTCGCGACCGCCAAAAGGCCGTGAAGGACTTCCTCGCCTTCATCAACGCCGAGCACGGGGCCGGAGCGACCGCCAGGATGCGACTCTCCGACCTGAAGATGGAGGACATCGAGGACTTCAACCGGGCGATTGTAAAGCAGGGCTTTTCGGCTTCGCAGGTTGCGAAGCGGCTTCAACTCGTAAAGGCCATCATCGACCGTGCCGGGAGACCCGAGCACGGCGGTCAGATGCTCACCTGGAATTGGGATTCCCGCGACGTGTCGCACGGCAAGCCCACCAACGAGCGGCTCATGCCAACACGGCGTCAAATTCTGAAGATGCTCCGCGGCACCGACCTCCGCGGCCGCACGATGATTTGGCTCGGCATCGGCCTTGGTTTTGGAGCTCGCGACCTCGCAGCGATTCGCGTTGGTCAGATTACGAAAGACGCCTACGACCTCCGCCGCAGTAAGACCGGCGTGCAGCGATTTGGCGAAACGCCGCCGCGGGTTTGGCACTACGTCTCGATGTATCAGGCAACGGAGAAGCGGCCGACAGGCCAGCTTCTCTTCGTGACGCGACACGGAGTGCCGCTCGTGCAGCCGACTTCAAACGCTGTGACGCAGTGGTGGGACAAGCTTCGGAAGAGGGTGGGGGAGAGCAAGGAGACGCTTCCCGGTTTCTACACGCTCCGTCACCTCGGGGCGACCGAATTCGGCTCTCGGCCCGGAACCTCCATCAGCGAGGTGAAGCGATGGCTCGGGCACTCAGCGAGCTCCGACATGGCCGACGTTTACATGCGGCCCGTCCGCCCCGAGTATCGTGAGGTTGTCGAATGGGCACGCACCCGGTTGCTTGGAAGTGCATAACCACACCAGTCCAATGGGACGAAGCCGCAAATGGTTGATGACATCGAGTGCCGCATCGTACGGGCTATCGATATCGTTGAAGTGATTCACGAGAAGACGGCCGTGTCGCCGCTCGGAGACGAGTGGATTGCTCGCTGCCCGTTTCATCACGACATGACCTACTCCCTTGGCGTCAGCCCCTACCGCCAAGAGTTCCGCTGCCTTGCTTGCGGTGCAGCCGGCAACGTCATCGACTTTGTGCGGAGCTTCAACCGCATCCATCGCGAAGACGCCGTTCAAATGCTCGCACATCGGGCCGGACTCAATATCGAACCACGTTAGGGCGGCGTCCGGCAGGAAGGCGGTCGTGCTTCTCTGACTCCACGAAGCGGCCAAATGAACGTCGCTCAGGCTCCAAACCGCGACTACTCTCAGATGAGTGAACGGAGGCCAGCAGCCACTCTTGCAAGCAGGTCTATCAGTTCAAGCACGTCCGCATCACGAAATACGAGTCGTTGGCCGACTGCATAGGTCCGGTCGCCGGATTTGTCGAGATAGGCCTGGTCAACGATACCCTGACGATGCGAAAGCACGTGCCGTCGCTGAAACAGGAGCTTGAGCCGCTGCAGCTCGCCGGCGTCGAGAAAATCCCCATAGCCCTTGCCCGTCGCCTGCATCCACAAAGTCGCGGCATCGTCGAGACGCTGAAAGACGTTGCCCTTCCGGATAAACTGCGATTCATTGGGGAGCTTCGCAAAAAGAGCTTCGTTTAGCCGTTCGAATGCACCCACGAGCCGGGGAAACTGGTCTTCAAGGACCTGCCGAATCGCGTCGGCTGCCGCATCGGCTGCCGCATCGGCGTTTGCCTCTTGCTCGATTGCACTTCGGATACCGGCAAAGGCTGCCACCGTTTTTCGAACCGTTTCAAGCGTATTGTCGAAGCAGGATGCGGCGGAGTTGTGCCCGCACGCCGGACAGAAGAACGACGCTCCGAGCGATGCGTAACGACATCCGCATGCTTCGCACGTAAAGTCCTGACGGAGCTCTTCACGGGCCGAAACGGGAAAGACCGCCGGGATGCTGCCCGGCTTGTAACTCAGGCTCATCGAAAGGCGTAGAAGCCCGCCGCCGAAGTGCCGTGGCCGAGTTCGACTAACGGCCCGCGACAGAGCACCGTTGAGTAGCCGACTCATTTCGGCGTGGGCCACCTGCTCAATGTATCGCTGTTGCTCGGGTGTGTTCCAGGCTCCCGATTCATCTTCGTGCCTGCAAAACGGGCAGAACACTTGCTCATCGCGGACCTTGTCACGCCAATCATCGAAGAGCACCTTGAAATGGCCGCCGCACTCCGAATTCGGGCACTCGCGGTCGTAGTAGCCTTTATCATCAAGGGCCACATTGATGCTGACCCGCCGCGGTTGCTCCAATCGCTTTAGTTCGCGAATGATATCGTCAAACATCCGTGTTCTCCGCACCTAGTCCCTGTGTCCGATGATGGTCACGATTTGCACAGTGCTGCCCCGCTTCACCCGCCGGTGAGCCTTTTGAGACTGAAACGTCCGAACGGCACACAGGAGCTCGCGTTCCGTCAGATAACGACAAGCGAGCACGTCGTAAATCACGGCGTTGCGTTCATCATGAAGAACTGTTCTGACGCTCGGCATCTTCATTGCCCGCAGTCTCCAAGTCTACGTCAAAGGTGTAATCACCGGACTTCACTTTGCGTTGTGCCCACCTGAAAATGACCTCCGGCGTTGTTAAGCTTGGCGAACGAGCGGATTCCATTCGAGCCATTACGGCATTGAAGTCCGCCTCAAAGTCAGCAAAAGACTTCTTCGAGGAGATGATTGCCACCTGCCGAAAGCGGTCCTGCAGATTCTTGAAATCCGCGGCCGCCCTTTTTACGTGTTCGAGCGTGTCGTCGAACTTCAGGGCCGCGTAAACCGTCGGGAGCAGGCCCGCAAAGAACGCACATAGACTCACGACAAGCTTCACCGCTTGAAGGTCGGATTGGGTAAGCAGCTTCCAGGACGCAACCGACCCGAGCACTAGAGGGGTGACGACGAAGAATAGTCGAGTGTATCGAAGCAGTCGGAGCCAGATGAAAAATGCAGTTGACGTGTAAAGGCAATTCTCGACTTGCCGCTTGCACTCCGTCACCAAGTCTGCCGTTTTGTTTCCCATCTGCTTGCTCACGAAACCGGAATCTGGGTTCCGAAAATCTTCTGCCACTCGACACCAGCATCATACACCTTGTCTGCAGCTTCGAGGTCGCAGGCTCTCACGGCACGGTCACGGGCAGTCTCCGCTCTGCTCTTCCAGGCGTCGCCAATGGAGATTATCTCCCCTGTGCCGGGCACGTAGACATAGCTCCAAGCCTTGCCAACAAGCCACCGCAAGAAGTCCCGCACCATCCAGTCATAATAGGTCGTACTCTTCCCGCGATGTTCCCAAGTCCGCAGGAAATCGACCGCAAGCAGTTCGAGCCAAAACGACTTTAGCGGCACACTGCAATTCCACTGCCAGCACTTCAGCATGCGAATCAGGTCACGACTGTTACCGCTTGTCGCACTGTTCGACTCGCGAACGTGCTCAATCTCAGCCGCAGGGTCGATAGTCTGATAGCTGCCGCCGTTGTGTGTATTGCAAATCCAATACTGGCCACTTGTGAGTGTGAAGGCCGGCACTACCTCGACGGCGTATGAGGCGAACTTGACGACGACCACCTGACCGTCTCCTCGCATCGTCGTGCTCCCGTATCGGCGGGTGAGCACGTCCTTCACCTCCTGGAGCAACTGAGACTGTTTGTTGCCCGGCCGCGTCTGAAAACGGTCATAGACCGACTTGGGCAGACAAAAAAGCACGTCGATGTCTCGTGGTGGCCGTATTTCCGTGTTCTTTCCCCACGAGCCGACTAGCATGCTGTTTGCCGTGGTCGATGTCGTGCCCCAATAGTGTTCGTTCAGACAGGAACGGACGCCCCCGTGCTTCGTAATACCGTCCTGTCGCTGGTCTTCGGTAAGCCGGAGGTTTGACAGAAATCTGTCGAAGCGTTGGCTCACCGTAATACCCTGCCGTTGCGATGAAAACGCCGCTTGGTTGAACATGAACATTATCCTAACAAAAATTCCTGTTACAGGCACTCCTGACACCGTGTCTTTTCAGCCCGGCATTCCGACTCGAATGACAGCGGGCCCGAGCGCGAATATCCGTAGCCAAGTACGCATCGACCTCACCCGCGGCATGACGCATCCTTCGCTTCGTCAGTGTTCGACCGCGTGTGGCCGCGTTCGGGCTTCTATCCGAAGGCGAGAGCTCGTGGACGCTTGGCCACACTGACATGCGGTTCAATGCTTCGTATCCTTCGGCGGGTTGGGGTCATGCGGCCCGTACGTGTTGCTGTTCTGAATCCGCCCGTTCTGGCCCTTGATACGAAGTTCGCCGCCGCTCACTTTGGCGAGCTCCTTTCCGGCCCTGACGGCATCCGCCTTAGTATCGTGGACCGATGAGGCCCGGCCGGCACCGTCACGCTTCACCTGCCAGCCATCGTCGTGCGGGCCCACGCTGTAATTCTTGCTGTTTGCCATTCTGCATGCTCCAATCGCTTTGCCTGGCCCGAGTTCGGCGGGCCTGACCGGCCGGAAACCGCTTGGCTCCGGCTCAAAACCGGGTAACGTCAGAGGACCGAGGCGGCCCTCATTATCGATACGCAGGCACCTCACCTGGCCGCCAGCCGAATTTTCGCAGGTGAGGGGCGTGCGTATGTTCAATGGATTTGGCGGTGATGGCCGAACAGGTCGCACTCAGCGTCGATGAGCAGCTCGAACTGGCCTTGGCGATTGCCGAGGGCAGCAACGACGCCCTGTTGCGACTGCTGGAGCTCTATGGCCCTCGAACCAGGGAAGTCTTGCTCGGTACGTTCCGAAGGGTGCTCAACGAAGACGACATCGACAATGTTCTTGTTCTAGCTGCCATGAAAGCCCGGCGAGCCGCGAATCACTTTGACCCAGACAGAGCGGAAATGGACGGCTGGTTTTACACCATCGCATTTAGTTCGGCACGGGACTTCATACGCCGCATCGGTGGTAAGCCAGCGTTGTCGCTCGACGACGAGACCTTCCCGGAACCGGCCTCGCAGGCGAGCGACGACAATGGATCAAGAACCCTGGCTCCGCGAGCACGGGCGGACCTATTGGAGTGCATCGAGTCGCTCGGGGAATTACAGCGGGCAATTATTGAAGCAGACCAAGCGTTGGGAGGTGGCCCGATGGAGGCGGCGGTATTGGCAAAGAAGCTAGGCATTGCGAAGGAGCGTGTTTATTCCTATCGCAACAAGGCTCATGCCGCCCTTGAAAAGTGCTTGACTCGGAAGGGGTACTCGGCGGACTCAATGTGGAATAAACCATGAGCGACAGCGAGAAAAAACAGAGTGAGCTTGAGGCGAAACTTCGCGAAGCACTCGGTTTCAATCCACCGACGGCAAAAGAGGCCGAGGCATTGATGCGGAAGGCCAAGGGCATTCCGATGACACGAGCCGTCGTGCAGCGAATCGTGGACCAAGCAGTCAGAGGAGAGATGCCCGAGCCGTTGCTCGCTCCAGATTACGTGTGGCTCGCTGACGTGCCAACCGCTGAAGCCAGTGAGTTTGTTTTCAATCGGAATCGTGCCGGCACTACGAAAGATGTTCCACCTGAGAGATGGGAGGAGGTTCGCCGACGGTGCGAACGAGCAGAGACGGCGGCTCAGGACATCGTGGTGAATATGGGCTTAAGCCCTCCAATCGACCCCTTCGCAATCGCTGAAAGTGAGACTCCAATACTCCACGTTCAAGCGAAAGACTTCGGAAATCGCTTCGATGGGCAACTGGAGTTTGACAAAGTAAGTCGCGAGTTTGTGATGCTCGTGAACTCCAAGTATGACGCCACGTGGCCCCAGAAGGGCCATCATCCGCGTACGCGTTTTTCTGTTGCTCATGAACTCGGGCACTACTTCCTTGACCACCACCGAGCTCGGTTGATTCGCGGCGGACATCCGCACCCGTCACACTCCGACTTCACGAGTGACCTTATGTTTGAGCGTGAGGCGGACCACTTTGCATCAGCGTTGTTGATGCCGCTTAGCCAGCTTAAGGACCGAGCGATGAGATTCTCGCCGGGACTTCCTGCCATGCGAGGGATTGCCGACCATTTTGGAACGTCGCTAACAAGTGCAGCCATTCGCTATGTCTCTGCGAATCTGGCACCAGTCGTCGTCCTCAAGTGGAACCCCGATGGCTTCGGATGGAAGTGGCTCTCGGACGCGGCGTACGCGGCCGGCATAAGAAAGACGATTGAACAAACGGATCTCGTGCCGCGAGATTCTGCGACTGGCCGAGTGCTCGCAGGCGAGGCAGGTGTTGGACAGCCCATCGAGCAAGGTACGACAGCGGCAGCTTGGTTCCCCTTCATTCAACACGGAAGTACGCGAAACGACATTTTGACGGAGCAGGCAATTTCGCTTGGCGAACACGGCTCGCTGACTGTTCTCTTTCCTCAGGGCGGCAGATTCTCGACGGCTCGGGAGTGGTAACGGCGAATTCTGACTTGGCTGGCGGCGATGGGAATCAGCCCCCTTGCCTGTGGCCATAATGCATGATAAAGGATGTTATCATGCACTACCAGGAGGGGCGGGACGCCGCTCCTGAGAAGCCGTTCTAGCGGCTTCACTCTCGGCCGAAGACCATGAGCACGGACCTTTTGAAACTCGATTCCCCGCCTCGCGTTACTGGCAGCCGACCGGAGCCACCGGCTTTGGTCCACCTCGCTGGGAGCAACGCCCGGTTCGCGTATGACGAGTTCTTCGCCGGAGAAGAAAACTCGCACACGGAGCGAGCGTACCGGCACGCAGTGCATCGGTTCCTTCAGCATTGCGAATCCATCGGCGTCGCGTTGCCGGAAGTGACGCCCGGCATCGTGAGCGATTATCTCAAGCGGCTTCAGGCCCAGGTCAAGACACGCCGCAACGAGGCAGAGCGATTCAAAGCGGCGTCGAAGCCGACCAAGAAGCTCCACTTGGCGGGCATCCGCAAATTCTTCGACAAGCTCGTGGAGCGTCACGCGATCGTTTTGAATCCCGCGTTGTCCGTTCGCGGGCCGAAGCACAGCATGACCGAGGGCAAAACGCCTGCCCTGAGCGTGAAGCAGGCTCGCGAGTTGCTCGCCGGGATCGACACCCGCACCGTCATCGGGCTTCGAGACCGCGCCATCATCGCAGTCATGATTTACACTGCCGTTCGTGCGGGAGCCGTCGCTAAGTTGCGTCGGCGAGATTTCTACGCCGACGGTCGTCAGTCGGTGTTTCGGTTCGACGAGAAAGGCGGCAAGATACGGGACATCCCTGCCCGTCACGACCTGGACGGCTTCGTTCGCGAATATCTCAATGCAGTCGGCACGATTCACGACGGAGAGTCTCCCCTCTTCCGCTCCGCAGTCGGTCGAACCGGGAAGTTAGGGGAAAACGGCATGAGCGAAAATGACGTGCTCAGGATGGTGAAAAGACGGCTACAAGCCGCCGGATTGCCAGCAGATCGATTGACGTGTCATTCCTTTCGCGCCACGACGATCACCGACCTGCTTGATCAAGGCGTGCCGCTGGAGGATGTTCAGTACCTAGCGGGCCATTCTGATCCGCGAACGACTCGGTTATACGACCGCCGCAAGAAACAAGTGACTCGGAACATTGTCGAACGAATTTCAATTTAGACCATGATGCACGATATCGAAAAGCTCGAAGGCGACCTTTGGGAAGCAGCGGACCAACTCCGCGCCAACTCGAAACTCACCTCGTCCGAGTATTGCATGCCGGTTCTCGGCGTGATTTTCCTTCGCCATGCAGCGAATCGGTTTGACGCTGCAACGAAG
Source organism: Phycisphaerae bacterium (assembly GCA_019636475.1). Lineage (NCBI taxonomy): Bacteria > Pseudomonadati > Planctomycetota > Phycisphaerae > Phycisphaerae bacterium. The sequence goes on along the minus strand of JAHBXN010000001.1, from coordinate 743,827 downwards.
CAGATTCAAGACGACCAGGCCGCGGGACGAATGCCGAAGCGAAAGCCCATCGTGGCCGATTACATCAAGCGGCGGGCTATGTGGCTGCCGGAGCTGGCCCGCTACGAGAACATCCTCTCGTTACCCAAGGGCACAGACATCGGCGAGTCGCTTATCGCGGCGATGAACGCGATCGAAGAAACCTACGAACCGCTCGCGGGCGTTCTGCCCAAGGACTACACGATCTTCGAGCGAACCGTGCTTGAAGATCTGCTCAAGATCTTTAACCGCGACGCGCTTCGCAACGCGAGCGGCGACGTGTTTGGCCGCATCTACGAGTACTTCCTTATGAAGTTCGCAATGCAGGGGGCACAGGATAATGGCGAGTTCTTCACGCCCCCTTCCCTTGTTCAGACCATCGTCAATGTTATCGAGCCGGACCACGGGATAGTCTTCGATCCCGCATGCGGCTCCGGCGGCATGTTCGTGCAGTCGAGTCATTTCATCGAGAAGCTCGGTCAGGACACCGCCAAGCGCGTGCGGTTTTTCGGCCAAGAGAAAACCGCTACCACGATCAAACTCGCAAAGATGAACCTTGCGGTTCATGGCCTAGAGGGCGACATCCGCGAGGCCAACACCTTCTATCAAGACGAACACACGCTCGCCGGCAAGGCCGACTTCGTCATGGCCAATCCCCCGTTCAACGTCGACATGGTCGATGCCGAACGCGTGAAGCCGGATACGAAGCGGCTACCATTCGGCCTGCCCGGTGTGAACAAGGAAAAGAAGGTCAGCAACGGCAACTATCTGTGGATCTCTTATTTCTGGAGCTACCTGAACGATAAAGGTCGAGCGGGCTTCGTCATGTCATCGCAGGCCTCCGGTGCCGGCCATGGCGAGGCCGAAGTTCGCAAGAAGATTATCGAAACGAGCGACGTGGACGTGATGATTTCGATTCGCCCGAACTTCTTTTACACCCGCACGGTTCCATGCGAGCTCTGGCACTTCGACAAGGGCAAGCCCGCCGAGCGCCGCGGCCAGGTACTCATGATCGATGCGCGGAACATCTACCGAAAGGTCACGCGGAAGATATACGACTTTTCCCCCGAGCAACTCACGAACCTCACGGCTATCGTCTGGCTCTATCGTGGTCAATCAGATCGATTCACCGCGCTGGTTCAGCGCTACCTCGACCATACGATTTCAGAAGCCGCGTCCATCGCAGAACCAGCGAACTCCTTCCGCGACGCCTACGCCGCACTCGTCGATGCGACTGCGACGTTTCTTAGGTCCCTTACGAACGATTCGCCGCTCTGCGGCCTTGCGGGCGAACGCGATACCGCCGCCAAAGCGTGCTTTGACTCGCTCGACGAATGGGCGAAACGCATAGCTAAGGATTGGCGGAAGCCTTGCAAGACAGAGTTCGCCGCACAGAAGCGGCGGCTGGCCGAGCTTGATGACCTGGCCACGGCCTGCCGCGAACTCGTTAGGGACGTTGACCTTGTGTGCAAAGTCTCAAAGAGGCTCGTGGACGCGGCCGAGAAGAACGGACAAGCACGAGAGCATGAGAATTGGGACGGCCGTGCAATCGGCCGGCTGGAGAAAGACCTCGATGCTCGACGCCGCGAACTCGTGGAACAGTTGAAACAGACGGTGTATTTCGAGCGGCAGGCGCATTGGCTCGTCTCCCGCTTTCCGGATGCGAAGTTCGCGGCCGTGCCGGGGCTATGCCGGATCGTCACCCGCGCGGACTTCGAGGCCGCTGATTGGAGCCTGACGCCGGGGCGATTTGTTGGAGTTGCACCACCTGAAGTGGACAAGGACTTTGATTTTGAAGAGGCGATCCGTGGCATTCACACTGAACTTGCCGACCTGAACGAGGAGGCAGCGACACTAGCCCTTGCAATTCAGAGGAACTTGGAGGGGCTTGGGATATGAGTTGGCCCACGAAACCACTTGGAGAGCTCGCGACATTTCGCAACGGCCTGAATTATACCAAAGCGAACTTTGGTCGCGGCATTAAGGTAATCAACGTCAAGGATTTTCAGTCATTCGCACAACCCGAGTATGATACGCTCGACGAGATTGATCCTGCAGGCCTAGTGGATGATGATGATATCCTAAGGCACGGCGACATTGTCTTTGTCCGATCCAATGGTAACCGCGAGCTTGTTGGTCGGAGTCTGCTAATAAACGAGCCCCCAGAGCCAATTGCGTTTTCCGCTTTTGCAATCCGCGCGCGCTTTACTGATTGTTCATCCGTTCCGCATTTCTATGCTCATTTTTTCCGCTCACCAGAATTTCGTCGCAGATTGTCTCTTCAAGGTGCCGGCACAAACATCTGCAATTTGAATCAGACGATTCTCCGCCACATCTCTGTTCCGGCTCCACCGCCGGACATTCAGGTGGAGGTGTCGGCAGTGCTAAACACGTATGATGACTTGATAACAAACAGTCGTCGCCGAATGACGCTATTGGAGGAAGCCGCGCAGCTGCTTTATCACGAGTGGTTTGTCCGACTTCGCTATCCCGGCCATGAGCACGTCCGCGCCGTGGAAGGCGTTCCGACCGGTTGGGAACGCGTGCCACTCGGTCAGCGGATTACGCTGAACTACGGAAAAGCCCTGAAGGCGGATGACCGAATTGAAGGCCCGTTTCCCGTGTTTGGGTCGAGTGGAATCGTCGGAACGCACGAGAAGCCGCTAGTTAATGGTCCCGGAATCGTGGTAGGTCGGAAGGGAAACGTCGGGAGCGTTTACTGGTCGCCAATACCCTTCTTTCCAATCGATACGGTATATTTCATCGCTCCTGACACTAGCGATCTGTATCTCTACTACGCGATTAAGCAGATGCAGTTTATTAGCACGGACGTAGCAGTGCCCGGTCTGAATCGTGACTTTGCATACAGCCGTCCACTTCTGTGTCCAGCACGGCAGATACGAGATGCCTTCCTTGATGCTGTCTCACCGATTCACACGCAACTCGCAATACTCGATGAATTGAATTCGAAGCTGCGCGAGGCTCGCGACCTCTTGTTGCCCCGCCTCATGAGCAGCGAAATCACGGTAAAAGAGGCGGCTTCGGATGTTCACTGACATTAACAGTGAAGACCGCCTCGTGCAGAAGACTGTCGCGGAGTACCTCCACGACCAGCACCACTGGGAGAGCATTTACGCTTGGAACGAGGAAACCTTCGGCGTGACCGGAACGCTCGGCCGGGCAAGCGAACGTGACACCGTGCTCGTGCGTGACATTCGCGATGCGATCTCCCGGCTGAATCCGACCTTGCCCCCGACCTCCATCGAAGATGCCATCGCCAAGCTCACGCGCCACGATTTTTCGCGATCGATGGTGCAGCACAATCGCGAATTCTACGTTTGGATTCGTGACGGTGTGCCCGTCACCTACCGCGACGAGAGCGGGCAGCTTCGCGATACGCGGGCGCGACTGATCGACTTCAGTAATCCCGAGAGCAATCGCTTTGTGGCCGTGCGCGAACTGAAGATTCAGGGCCTTCGTGTTCCCCACTACAACCGTCGAGCTGATATCGTTTGTTTCGTAAATGGACTGCCGCTCGTGTTCATAGAATTGAAGGCCGTGTACGTAAACATCCGGGCCGGGTACGACGGCAACCTGAGCGATTACTTTGACACGATTCCGCACGTATTCCACCACAACGCATTTCTTGTCGTCAGCAACGGCGATAAGGCTCGCTACGGTTCGATCACCAGCCCATGGGAGCACTTCCACGAATGGAAGCGGCAGGACGAGAAGGACAGGGGCGGGCTTGATGCAAAGCGGCTGCTAGACGGCATGCTCGCCAAAGACCGCCTACTCGACATCGTTGAGAACTTCGTGCTGTTCGATGAGAGCAAGCCCGGAGCGACGCGGAAGGTCGTCGCCCGCAATCACCAGGTCATCGGCGTAAACAACGCCGTCGAATCCGTCCAGTACCAGGAGGAATTGAAAAAGCAGTTTCCGCCCGACGAGCGGCAAAAGTATCGGGTCGCATTGGTTGAGCCCAAGCCCGTCGAACCGATTCCGGATGCTGAGCACGCGTTGGTACCAGTCGCAAACACAGGTCCGCGAGAACTCGCGATCATCGAGCGAGCACATCCCGACTTGGGGCGATTGGGAGTCTTCTGGCACACACAGGGAAGCGGCAAGTCTTATTCGATGATTTTCTTCGCCGAGAAAGTCCGCCGGACGCTGGCCGGTAATTTTACGTTCGTCATCATGACAGACCGGGAGGACTTGGACGACCAGATTTACCGTTCATTCCGTGGATGCGACGCAGTCAATGAGAAGACGCCGCGAGCCAGCACAGGCGAGGACCTCAAGCGGCTGCTCAAGGAGGATCACCGATACATTTTCAGCCTCATTCACAAATTCAATCAGGACGTGACGCCTGAGACGCCGTACAGCCCACGGGACGACATCATTGTGATTTCCGACGAGGCTCACCGGACGCAATCCGGTCGTCTCGCCCGCAATATGCGACTCGCGTTGCCAAACGCAGCGTTCATCGGCTTCACGGGCACCCCGCTCTTCAAGTACGACCACCTCACCCGCCGGATCTTCGGGAAGTACGTTTCGCGATACGACTTCGAGCGATCGCGGCAGGATGGATCGACCGTCAAGCTCATATACGAGAACCGAGGCGAGAAGCTCGGACTTACGCGCCTCGCATTGAATGACGAAATTGCGGAGAAGATTGAGCAGGCTGACTTAGACCCTGACCAAACTGCGCTCTTGGAGAAGTTGCTCGGCAAGGACTACGAGGTCATCACGGCCGACGACCGGCTTGACAAAATCGCCGACGACTTTGTGGAGCACTGCTCTGCACGTTGGGAATCGGGCAAGTCGATGCTCGTGTGCATCGACAAGGTGACGTGCGCCCGCATGTATCAGCGGATCATTCCGCGTTGGCAGCAGCGGACTGTCGAGCTTGAAGCGACGCTGGCTGCCGGACACGCGACGTTGGCGGCGACCGCGGACGCCGACCAGCGAGAGAAGCTGGCCAAGGACGTGGCGGCGCTTGAGGGCCGCATCGGGTGGATGAAATCGACGCTCATCGAAATCATCGTCAGTGAGGGACAGAACGAAGTCAGAGATTTCGCCAAGTGGGGCTTCGACATCCGGCCGCACCGCAGCACACACAAACTCGGATTCGAGACGGCGGACGGCAAGCGGACCGGCGTCGAGGACGCCTTCAAAGACCCTGAGCACCCCTTCCGAGTCGCCATTGTCTGCGCCATGTGGCTTACCGGCTTCGACGTGGAGTGCCTTTCGACCCTTTACATCGACAAGCCGATGAAGGCTCATACGTTGATGCAGGCAATCGCCCGTGCAAATCGCGTGTACCCCGGCAAGGCCTGCGGCGTCATCGTCGATTACAACGGGATGCTGAAAAGCCTTCGAGAGGCCCTTGCTCAATACGCTCTTGGTGATGAAGACGGGACCGGCGGCGGCGGCGGCGCAGCTGGACCAGGAGGCGATGGAACAGGCGGCGGCATCGTCGCTCCGATCGAGGAATTGCTCGCTTCGCTACTGGAAGCGATTGAAACGACTGAGCAGCACTTGGCCGGGCTCGGATTCGACATCAGCCGTCTTCGCGGCGCGACGGGGTTTACCCGGATCGAGGCAATGCATGACGCCGTTGAGGCGCTTTACTCATCCGATGCAGCGAAGCGGCGTTACGAAATCATGGCTCGGCAGGTGTTCATCCGGTTCAAGGCGCTCGTGATGGAGCCATCGGTCTTTCAATACGTTGAGCGGCACGACAACATCGAGGCTATCTACAAGAAGTTGGAAGAGCGTCGCGATACGGCCGACGTGACGAGCCTGCTCAAAGAACTGCATCGAATCGTGAACGCGGCCATTGCCGCTCACGGCCTCGGGGGCGATCAGGCGGAGGGGTTGACCGTTGATTTGAGCAAGGTCAATTTCGAACGCCTTCGTGCGGAGTTTGCACGGCGTGCCACGCGACCGCAGACTGCCATCCAGGACATTCGCACCCTTATCGAAGCCAAGCTCCAAGCAATGCTGGCCCGTAACCCGCAACGTATGGACTATTACCGCAAGTACCAGGAGATCATCGCGGACTACAACCGCGAGAAGGACCGGGCAACGGTGGAAGACACCTTTGCTCGATTGCTTGATCTCGCCCAGAACTTGGACGCCGAACAGCAGCGGGCCGTTCGTGAAGGCCTGTCGGAGGACGAGCTCGCGTTATTCGACTTGCTCTATCGCGACGACATCGGGAAAAAGGACCGAGAGCGATTGAAGGTGGCGAGCCGAGACTTGCTCGCTTCCCTTCTCGGCATCCTGAAGGACATGGAGCACTGGACGGCGAACACGAAGACGCAGGCCGAGGTCGAGGTATTCATCCTCGATCGGTTAATCGACTCGTTGCCGGAGCCGCCTTACACGATGCAGGATAAGGAGCAGGCAGCGAAGCGAGTTTATGGTTACGTGTGGCAACGCAGTGCTACCGGGACGCCCTTCGCCCCGGCGGCCGCTTAGCGGACGCCATGTTCTAATAGGTGCTCATGGCCAAGCATTTTTTTCGCGAGTGGATGGATCGACAGCAGCCAGAACCAAAGCTGCCCGACTTCGTCGTCATGCGCGAAAAGAAGGGGGCGACAGAGGCGGTCAGAGCGGCGCTACGGTCCGCAGCCTTGGATCATCTTGTAGGCCTCGCACTGATAGAGCGAATGGGAGACCTTCCTGAAACAGCGGCGTTCATTCGAAACAAGATTCCGACGGGCACGCGCACGAGGTCTGGCGATCTCGGCGAAATATTGGCAAGCGAGTACATCGACCAATGCACGGAGTTTACGGTACCGATCAAACGACTTCGATGGAAGGACGATCGCGAGACCACCATGCGAGGCAATGACGTAATAGCGCTGTGCAAACGTTCCGAGCACTTCGCGATATTGAAGGCCGAGTCTAAGAGTCGCGCCACGCTCGGCGAATCTGTGATTACGGAGGCCATCGAAGGCCTGGAGAAGCACTCCGGACGACCGAACCCGAGTTCGCTCGCCTTCATTTCTGCTCGACTTCGCGAACAGGCACGGGATGCTGAGGCCGCGATCTTTGAGGGCCTTCAACGAAGGCCACCGCGCAAGGGTGCGCTTGAGCACCTTGTGTTTACATTCTCGGGAAACGACGCAGCAGCACATCTAAGGAAGCACGCTCAAGTAAAGCGTGGGGCAATCCGTCGTCACGTCGTGGGCTGCGTGGTAGAACGGCATCAGGATTTCATAAAGGCCACCTTCGAGGATCTCGATGCCACAGCCCGCTAGTGAAATCAGGGCTCAGATCCAAGAGCTCATTCAGCCAGGATATCGCGAGCGTCTCATTGCGCGGGGGCTAGCTCGCGGGCTGATTTGGCGGGATGGTCTGCTTCCTCCAGACGCCCCGGCATTTAGCACAGAACTATCAACGGATTTGCTGGATCATGGCTTTCAGTGCCTTTCATTAGCCCTGCGCCTACGACACTCGGAGCGAGACGCTCCTGCAGTTCGGCAAGGGCTCTACGCGGCTGCTGAAGCTATCGAGTCAGCCGTTCGGCATGGTGCAGCGGACGTGGAGCGCGGGTTTCACTTGACGATGGCTGCCGCAGCGTTTCATATCGGCGGTTACACCGCCCGCGCGTTCAGTCTATTCGCGGGAGATTTGGCACAGCTAAATCTCGCGTCCTATGAACGATCGCTCGTACATCTAATGCGACGTGACGTTGCATCGCTTCGTCAACGTAGCTCCTCCTGGCTAAACGCGGTTGACAACTCCGACGCCGGAATTGCACAACGACTTCAGGAGCACGAAGCGTTCACTGTCGATGATGCACTGGCGATCGCACTGACGCGCACGTTTCACAAGGCTACGGGGGCCTTTGAAGCGGCACTCATGGTTGGCGACCTTCGTCTCTTGCAAACGGCTGCTGGCCTTATCGAGCGAGGGCTAGCTGAAGCGGCGGAAGCCTGCCACGTACCGCTCTGGTGGTCCTTCTTCGTCGCGAAGCACCTTTTTGATGATCTGTGGCACCATTCACTTCATGTAGTCGTGCCGGTTGACGGTGGGCCTGACGATTGGCCGGTGTTACGAAGCAGGTTCATTCAGCTTATGAGTGCTCGTCCGATTGCCGAAATCGACCTATGGCCGTCGCAGCTAGACGCCGCGAGTCGCGTGATCGATACCGCTGACGATCTCGTCGTGGCGCTTCCTACTAGTGCTGGTAAGACCCGAATCGCTGAACTTTGCATTCTCAGGACTCTCGCAAACAACCAGCGCGTTGTTTATGTTACCCCGCTTCGCGCGTTGTCAGCACAAGTCGAAAGTGGCTTAGCTCGGACATTTTGTCCGCTTGGGTTTTCCGTTTCATCGGTGTATGGGGCCAGCGGAGTGGCGGTTGCTGATCTTGACACTCTCAAATCCGGGAAGGTCGTCGTCGCCACGCCGGAAAAGCTCGACTTTGCGATTCGGCAGGAACCGACGATTATTAACGATGTAGGCCTAATAGTGCTCGACGAAGGCCATATGATTGGCTTGAGCGAGCGTGAGATTCGCTATGAAATGTTGGTTCAACGGTTGCTCCGCCGAAGCGACGCCGCCCAACGACGGCTCGTGTGCCTATCCGCAGTATTCGCAGATGGTGATGCCTTCGACGATTTTACAACGTGGATTCGTGCCGATGCGCCGGGAGCAGCGGTGCGGTCTACGTGGCGTCCGACACGACAGCGTCCGGGCACTCTGCAATGGCATAGTTCTGGGGGTAGGCTTGAGCTAAGCGTAGAGGGCGAAACTCCGTTTGTGCCACGCTTCGTCGAACCGGAGCAACCGAAGGGGCGAAGGAAACGATCCTTTCCAGCGGAAGTGCAAGAGCTCATTGTTGCCGCCACGACCGCCTTCCTCAAACGCGGCCAATCGGTGCTCGTATACTGCCCGATTAAGTCCTCGGTCGAGGCGACCGCACAGGCGTTCCTGAAAGCCCACGAACAAGGGTATTTCACGACGGCGTTGTCAGCCGGGCATACATCGCTGATCGCAGATGCGCTACGCGTCGGCCACGAATGGCTTGGTGCGACTCACCCGGCCGTGCGTAGTCTTTCTCTCGGGATCGCTGTCCATCACGGTTCCTTACCAAGACCATTCTTGAGCGAAGTTGAAACGCTTCTAAAGCAGAAAGTCCTCAGTGTGTGCATTTCATCCCCGACGCTGGCTCAGGGACTAGATTTGTGCTTTAGCGTATTGATATTCCGTTCACTGTGGCGCAACCGTTCACTTATCCCCGCCAAAGAATTTGCGAACGTGATTGGCCGTGTCGGGCGCGCCTTTGTCGATTTGGACGGCATTTACGTTTTGCCGATTCTGGAGGGTGCGGCGAATAAGGCGCGTCAGCGAGCGCGAGAGTTCTTATCCCTCATTGAAGCCGCGGGGCAGCGACAATTAGAGAGCGGAGTGCGGTTGCTTATCGAGTTGATAGTGCGCGTGCTGCGGGAGAGGCTCAGCCTGACTGACGACACATTGGTTGAATATGTCCTTAACCAGCAGAGCTCGTGGACTGTATCGGCAACTGGTTCCGAAGATACCTATCCCACGGGGCTTGCGCTTGCGCTTAATGAGCTGGATACAGCAATTCTGGGGATTGTTGACGCTCTTGAAATGCCGATCGACCAACTAGGCAATTACGTAGACCAGTGCCTTCAGAGTTCCTATTGGCAACGCCGTCTCCGTCGCACTGATCCGGCTCTCAAACGGATCCATGAAGCGGTTATTCGCGGGCGCGCGCAGTGGCTGTGGTCTAGAACCGATATCAATCGACGCCGCGGGTTCTTTGCTGCCGGAGTGGGATTTGAAGCGGGAAAGGCCATCGACGATCACGCCAGCGCGTTGGCCTCGCTTCTGCAATCCGCCGAGGAGGCATTTGGAGAGGACAACGTCGAGCAAGGACTTCAGGCCATTATTGCTATTGCTAAGGTACTGTTTGAAATCAAGCCATTTGCTCCTGAGGAGCTCGTTACCAACTGGGAGCAGTGCCTGTCTCATTGGATCACGGGGGCACCAATGAGCGAATATCATGACCCGGACGCAATGGGCTTCATTCAGAATGACGTTGTCTATCGCCTCGTGTGGGGAGTTGAGGCGGCACGCGTCCACCTTCATCACATTACGGGCTCCGACGAGGTTCCGGGCGGTATGTTGGCCTTGTTCTTAACGTATGGAGTTCCCGATCGTCAGGCCGCCCTGTTCTTGCAGGCGGGTCTGAACTCACGCCGTTTGGCGTACCAAGCCGCTAGAAAAACAGGGCAAGTATTTTCCGATCTCACGGACCTCGGAATGTGGATCGCGACTATTCGTAGCGGTGAGATCGCTGACCTTGATTGGAGTGATGCAGCAGACCTAGCTGCGTGGACAGCGTTCGTGCGTCGATTTGAGCATCACGAGCATGCGTGGTGGCAACAGATCGACGAATCAGTGCAAGTGACGTGGAGGACAACTACATTGGCTCCCGGGTCCGTAGTGCGCCTCGTGCGTACGCCTGAGTCAGGGGGCGCGAGTGTGCTTGACGCGTCTTTCATGCGAGTCGGAGATGCAACGTATCCGGTGAGCGTTCATAGTGATCATTGTTTTGGAACGGTAAGTCACGATTCGCAGGCTGTGGACGTGTCGATGTATGGGCTTTCAAGACCGCCACCTTGGATCTCCGACTGAGACACGAATGTCCGCACAATTCGCCTCCTAAGCCTCAACGCCGAAAGCGGCACTTGCTCGAATCCCGCCTCCCGCCGCACCCGATTCACCGCTCGCAGGATGTTAAGAAGCTGCCGCCTCACGGGAGCATACGGCTCGAAGGGCACCCGCTGGAACTCGGCCATCAGTCGCTGCGCCGACCGATGGACCGCAAGGCCCACCAGATAGCCCTTGAGCCTCAAATACTCGTCCGGGGCGATTCGCACCGAGACATGGAACCGCCGGTCCACGCCGCGACGATAGGAGATGGAGTACCCGGCGAAACGAATCGGCCGCCGCCGCACATCGGCGATGTTCGGCTCCGCCTCAAAGAACTCGTGGCGTCCCTTCGTGGCGATAAGCACGAAGAAACGACCGCATCGAACGTACTGCACGCTGGCCACCCCTTCGGCCTTCCACCGAGAGCAGCTCTGCCAGCTCGACATCCGCCCTTTTCGCCAGGTCTTCCACCGACAATCCATGCGAGCGTCTCGCAAATTCGATCAGCCGACCAAAGACACGCGGCGACTCCGAAGGCGCGCCACCTTCGAACATTCCGACGTCGGCCGCCAGGCCGCCCACGGCGACCGATTCGCAGCGATCCTCAGCATCCGCCATCCGCCGCAACCACTCGCGGCTCGGACGGCCGTCATGTTTCATATTTGTGGTCACGTCGCACCTCCATCATCCAGAAACTTCTGGGCTCGCCCGCGCGAGAACTCGAAGTACAAAAGGTTTTGCTTTTTCGGATCGCGGCCAACGGCCGTCATCCCGCACACCTTCTCGTAATACGTGTCCGCTTGCGGCAGGGCGTGGAGGCCCACTCGTCCGTGAAAACCCTCGTCAAAGCTCTGCTTAACAGCCTCCCTGAACAGGATTGAGCCAACGCCTTTGTACCGTCTTTCCAGCCCAAGCGGCTGTACGCGCCAGTTCCACGGAGCGGCCTCCAGGTAATCGATGTAAACCAGCGGCTTGCCCTTGTCTTCCGCGAGCCGTGCGAAGTGCGAGGCCGTTTTTGTGAGCATCACGCCTTCCCACGAGTTCGCGCACACGATGCCGAACCCAGTCGCCTGAAGGAACCGAAGCTCCGGCGCCTTCTTGCTCCAGTCTGCTTGCTCGCCTGCGTCACCGTTCGACCCTGCGCGATCAGCACATCCGCCTCACGCAGCTTGTGCGCGAGAGAATTTTGAAACCGGTTCTAATCTGGGAGTCTGATGCCGCTGTGTCAATTTGCGCTGTGATCCACTCCGCAAGAAAGTCGGCAGTCGATTGAAGTGATTTGCGCCGTTCATTCCGGATTCGCAGGTCGGATATGAAGGCAACAGGCTTGACGACAGTCATTTGCGTCGCTCGAGGTAAGCACCCCCTCCTCGCGACTGACGCTGTCGTGCGTTTGGTCCCGAAATTGCAGCTAAATGCCGACGGGTACATTCGAAATCAACGGAACATGCTTCTCACGAATCTTACGGCTGTAGGAGCGTAATTCGTATGCCGTGTAATCAGCGATTCTTCTGCACGAGCCTCGTGATATCCGTGTTCATTGCGATGTCGTTTGCTCGGAACCGTCTATCGAATTCATACAAAGATTGGAGGTGAACATGAGATTGATCTATTTATCCGGTAGTTCGTAGGTCATGGATGAAACCTGTGTCACTGGAGGATGAATCGAACTGAGCGGGCCATGGCGGACGCCGATTGTGCCCTACTCATTAAGGAGCTGAACCATGTTACCCAGAGCTTTGAAGCTGGCCTGCGCTGCACTGGCCTGCAGCGCGCTGCTCGCAGTCCAGGCGGGCTGCGAATGTGGAAGAACCAAGGCGTGTGTCTCGACGGTCAAGACTGTCAGTACTCCCTGTGAAACGCCGTGCGGCCCATCCGAAAGACCCGCAATGGCGTCCTCGGACCTGCCCTCAACGGCATCGCCGGGTGAGTGCTTCGCCAAGGTTTTCATCCCGCCGAGGACCAAGACCGTCTCGGAACGCGTCTGCATTAAAGAGGCGTCCCAACGCCTCGAAGTCATTCCAGCACAGTATGAGTGGGTCGAGGAACGCGTCCTCGTGAAGGCCGCATCCTGTGAACTGGAGGTCGTCCCCGAGCAGTATGCAACTCGCGACTGCGTGATTGAAGTCGATCCGGGACATGTCGATTGGCACCATCAAACCGGCGACGCCTGCCACACATCTACCAACGAGTCGGTCGGAGATGTGTTCTGCCTGGTGAAGAGCCCACCCGTCAAGAAGACGGTGCAGATTGAGTACACTTCTAAGCCTGCGACTGTGCGTGAGATTCCGATTCCTGCGGAATACACCACGGTGCGGCGCCAGGTTGTGAAGACGCCCGCCAGCACGCGGCGAGTCACGATCCCGGCGGAGTACACCAACGTCGAAAAGACCATCGTCTGCGAAGGCGGCCGAATGGAATGGCGGAAGGTGATTTGCGAGACCAACGCAACCGCCGCCAAGATCAACGAAGTGAAGAGTGCGCTGATTGCCAAGGGCTACAAAGCCGGTCCGATGAACGGACTTCTCACGGAACAGGACTGGGTTGCGATAAAGGACTTCCAGACCAAGAACCGACTTGGCGTGGGCGCCCTCACCTATGAGACTCTCAAGCAACTCGGCGTCGTCGTGCAGTAGCCGAATTCTTGTTTCCTGACAGGCGCTCGAAACACGCGCGCCTCTGTCATGAAGCCCGCTCGACTCCCGGGGCGAAGGTGCCAATGCCTCCGCTCTGGGAGCAGGGGCCGACATTCAGTCCGTTTGCTCGTTTCGCCGCGAACGGCCTCAGTGCATTCGTGGCGTTTCGGCGAATGGCGTCATTGCACGGATGCGTCGGAAATCAGCCTGTCCCGGAAGGCATGCCCGCATCCGTGGAACTGCGATCAGTTGAGTCGGCGAAGGCACAGTACAGGAGACAGGAGGGCTTTCATGACCAGTTCAATCAAGCTTCTGCTTTCTGCGGCGGTCATCTTGTCAATGTACGGGTGCACCAGCCGGGACCACGTCCGCGAGACCGAAACCAACGCCCCGGCAGACGAGGTCCATGGAAAGGATCATGTTGCCGTCGGTACGTCCAATCGACTCCGTTCGCCGGAGGTGTCGCATGTCTCCGATCGGCACGACGTTCGCCATGACATCTCGCTTGAAGAGATTCGACTGCACGTCCAGGACATGTCGGCCGTTTTGATCGATGCACGCAGCCCCGAAGACTTTGCCAAAGGGCACGTCCGCGGCGCCATCAATTTTCCGGCTGGTCGCATGGACGAATATCTGCCGGAAGTGTCGCGGAATGTTCCACCGGAACAACTCGTCATCATCTACTGTTCCGGCGCCTCCTGCGAATCCGGCGACATGGTGTACGAGTACCTCAAACAGCTTGGCTACCGAAATATGCGTGTGTACAAGCCCGGTTGGCAGCTTCTCGCGTCAGCGAAAGATCTGCAATAGCAGAGCGCAGCCGGGGTGCCGGCGGGCGAAGAGGCCGCGTCCCAGGTTGCTCGAAGGCCGACAGAAAGCGAAGTTGATGGCGATGCGTTCGGGGCCTCCGCCGCGGACGTTGACATGGAGGTGCCATTCTGTTGCCGCGTGTCACATCACCGTGAAATACACCGATGCCGCATAGTCGAACATCTCCGGTGTCAGTGACATGTCTCTGCCTGTGTACAAACACCGGTTCTTCACCTGGAGCATGAGGTCGCGCGGCTGGCAGCAGCGGAATGGGCGGCCGGTCTTCTTGTAGTAGGTGTCCACGAGGTAGTCAATCGCGGACCTTGCTTCGTCATCGATCTTGAATCCCAGCCCCGGCGCGACGAATTCATACAACTGTCGATATTGCGATTCGGTCGGGTCCGGCACGTTGATCTTGTACGGAATACGCCGGAGAAAGGCGTCGTCGCATAGATCTTTCGGTTCCAGGTTGGTCGAAAAGATAATCAACTGGTCAAACGGCACCTGAAGCTTCTTTCCGTTCGGCATCGTGAGAAAGTCGAAGCGCTTCTCCAGCGGAACGATCCACCGATTCAGCAACTCGACCGGCCGCATGCGCTGACGGCCGAAGTCGTCGATGACGAGCGTTCCGCAGTTCGACTTCAACTGCACGGGCGCCTCGCAGACCTTGCTCGTCTCGTTGTATTGGATTTCGAGCGTCTCCATGGTCAGTTCGCCGCCGACAATGATCGTCGGGCGCGCGATCCGCACCCAGCGATCGTCGATCTTGTCTTTCTTGAAGATCGTCTCGCTTCGTTGTTCCACAACCGTGTGGTTGGCTGCATCGAATAGTTTGATGATGAACCCGTCGCAGATCAGACACTTCGGAATGTAGATGCTGTCCCCGAAACAGCGCGTAATGCGCTCTGCAATGCTCGTCTTGCCGTTTCCGGGATAGCCATAAAGAAACATACCTCGCCCGCTGTTGATCGCCGGACCGAGGATCTCAAACATCTCATGGCTGACCAGCAGATCGGAGAATGCCCGATTGAGGTCATCTTGTTTCGGGTGACATTTCGTGATGGTCTGGGCGCGCATCGCCGCGATGTACTGATCGACCGGCACCGGTGCAGGCCCGACGTACATCGATTCCTGCATGTACCGACGCGCCCGGTCCATGCCGGCGTCCGTGAGTCGATAGGTGAAGTCGCCCATCGCGGCCGCGCCGACGTGAACGACGATCTGCTGGTGTTTTAGTTGAGCCAGGTACTCAATAATGGGCTCTCCCGGCAGACACAGCTCCTTCGCGATCATTCCACCAGTCGCGGAGCCGACGCCTGAGAGATACTTCAGGATCAGGCCCTCGACCACCCCCGTATCCACGCCCGCATCGGCGAATGACTTCACCGGCTTCGGGTACCACTGCGCCGAAACCGTTGAGGACGAGGTCGCCGCGGAGTCCGCGCTCGCAGCGGTCGGCGTCGGTGGTTGCTCAATGGTAGCGCCTGGGTTCATCGTCGATGCCACACTGAATGGCTTGGGCGGAGACTTCGTGGTCATTTCGCACTCCTTGGGGTGGTGCGGGCTCTGCGCGGCCTCACTCTATTATGGAAAACGACCGGCCGCGGCAGGTCCTGAGGTGCCGCCACCGGGCGTCCCGGAACTCTCAACGCGGGGACGCGGGCCCGTGCCATTCGATCGGGTCGACAGCGTGCTGGCTTGATGCGACATTCATCGGGTCCGGGAAAATGAGTCGGGCTCGCTCTCAAGGCGTGCGGCAGGCAGATTCAGATCGGCGCGACGCGCTCGCATATCGCCTTGCCCGATTCTGCGACGGCAGGTCAAATAGGTCGTATAACACGCACTGGACCGATCACGACTTAAGGGAGAAAAGCATGAAATTCGCCGTCCGACGGAGCGTCGCGCTCCTGTTCGCCTCGTCCGCCTTCCTGTTTCTGTCGGCTGCCTTTGGAGCTGACGACTCGCCGCCAGCCGTTCCATCGGCCGGCGGTCCCGGCATCATCGACTGGAAGGATGCTCACAAGTTCATCGACGAGGAGGTTGTCGTTCAGGGCTGGATCGTCCAGGCGCGGAGTATCGGACAGATCACATTCCTGAATTTCGATCGCGAGCGCACCGTGACGGCCATCGTTCGCCAGAGGAACTACAAAAATTTTTCCAAACCGCCCGAAGAGATGTACGCGGGCAAATTTGTTCGAATTCTCGGCACGGTGACCGAATACCGCGGCAAGCCGCAGATTGAAGTGACGCAGCCCGGACAGGTCACGGTCTTCGAGAAGGAAGAGCCGATCCCGGCCGATCGCGTGGCGGTGCCGCGACCTCCAGTTAAGAAGCGCGAGTTCACCGGCAGTGTGCGAATCGCGTGCTACAACGTGGAAAATCTCTTTGACGCCCACGACGATCCATACACCAAGGACGAATCCACCGACCCGAAATCCGAGGCCCAGCTCTCGAAGCTGGCCGCCACGATCCGGGCACTTGATGCGGACGTCATCGCGCTGGAAGAGGTGGAGCATCGCGGTGTCCTCGAAGCGTTCGTGAAGCGATACATCGGCGACCTCGGGTATCGCAATGTCGTGTTGATCGAGGGGAACGATGCCCGTGGGATCGACTGCGCACTCATCACATGGTTGCCGGTGGGGCCGGTGACCTCGCATCGGCATGTGGAGTTCAGCGATGGTTCAGGCGGGAAAATGACCTTCCGGCGCGACCTGCTTCAGGTCCGGTTGGAGCCTCCAGCCGCCCCGAGCTTCGATGTGTTTGTTGTACATCTCAAATGTTGTGGCGGGGACGACGACATCCGCATTCGAAACGCTGAGGCCGTGGCCGTCCGAAAGATCCTGGACGATCAGTTGAAGAGCGATCCGGGTTCGCGATTCGTTATCTGCGGCGATTTCAATGATCGCTGGGATAGCCAGACGATCAAGCTTATTCGCGGCAGCGGGGAGGGCATGCTCAAAGACTTTCTATCGGATTTGCCGGAAGGGGCTTTGACCTACAACAAGCCGCCACATTTGAGCATGATCGACTTCATTCTGGCGTCGCCTGCGATGGCCAGGCATTATGTGGCCAAGTCATATCGAATCATCGATGGCGAAACGGCAAAGGCTGCGTCGGATCATTACCCGGTTCGGGCAGACTTCAATTTGAAGGGTAGATCGGGAGACGAGTGAGATTTAGTCCGCTTGGTACTAACAGGTTCCTAACGAATGGCGTTCCTGGTTGGCAGGCGCAATCGAGACATCAATCCGGGGTCGAGAAATCGTGAAGCGCCTCGCGAAGTTGTTCCGATAAAACTATTTGCCTGAAAAGGACTTGTGTGCTGGATAGGAGTCAACTTCGAGAAGATTGTGAAAAAAGGGACGAACTAACGGGTCTGATAACGCTTGCCCGGAATTCAGAGGATGCATGTAACTTTATGCATCGCCGATGCCTGCGCGAGGCAGCCAACGCAACGGTCAGGGTGATGGCGGCAAAGGGCTTTGTCCGTAAAGTCTGTTGACCACTGGGGAAGCGACGATTTCGAACCGAAAAAATATGAAATCTTCCGAGCGAAAGATGTTGACACCGAAAAGCACGGCTTATTAAACTTCCGCCCTTGAATCAAGGGTCTTCGGCTTGATCGTCTTCGCCCGCGAGGGTGTTGCGATAGTGAGGTCTCGGTGGTTAGATACGGCAGGTTCCCGGCCGTTCGAGTTTCCGAGATTCTCTTGAAAACCCGAGTTTGAGTACTGGGAACGAATTTGTGAGGCGCTTGAATGAACGTGTTTGACTTTGCATTGGCGGCTCTGATCGGATTCATCGATCTCAATCCGTTGCTCGATCTGGTTTTCACGCCGCTTTCGTGGCTGTTGGTATTCTGGAGATAATGCCTGTGTAGGCAGTAGACGGAAAACGTCTATAGCGAGTGGTAACAGTTGTCCCATTTTTTTAAGGAAGGAAACTCATGAACATTGTTGACTTTGCTTTGGCGGCTTTGATCGGTTTCATCGATCTCAACCCCCTGCTCGACCTCGTCTTCACCCCGCTCAGCTGGATCCTCTTGTTCTTCTTCAACTGAGAACGGAACGATGGGCGAGCGGATTATTATTCGCTCGCCCTTGAGGCAGCTCAGCCGAAAGGCTGTCGGGGTTGGAGGCATCGACAGACCGGTGTTGCGGTGACGTAGGGTCCTTCGCGATTCGGATCGTTGCCGTGGTGTCGGGGTCGGTGATTCTGACCAAAGACGAAAGGTGAACGCCGTTGTGTGTTCACCACTGCTACTGCTAGCAGTCGCAGGACCTGAGTGTGACACACGCTCGGGTCCTGTTCCATTTTTACG
The DNA here is from genome assembly GCA_019636475.1 of Phycisphaerae bacterium. Taxonomy (NCBI): domain Bacteria; kingdom Pseudomonadati; phylum Planctomycetota; class Phycisphaerae; species Phycisphaerae bacterium. Next base: position 725,344 of record JAHBXN010000001.1, on the reverse strand, counting down.
GGCGATTGCACCGCGGAAAACTCCAACCGCGAGCGGGTTGAAACGGCGCAGGGGTCGTCGGCGGCCGCTTTGTGTATAATGCTCCGCGAGGCGTGAGGCTGAAGGGTAAGTGGTGGATCAGCCGCAACGAGCGACTGGCCGCCCGGACCGGTGTGCAGACGATTTTCTCCGAGGTAATCTGACCGAATGGCAAAGGTTGAAATTCCGGAAGGGCTTTGGCTCCGATGCCAGGGCTGCAGCAAGATGGTATTCAAGAAGGTGCTCGAGGAGAACCTCCGCGTCTGCCCCGAGTGCGGCCATCATTACCGCGTCGACGCTCGAACGCGGGTCGAGCAGCTCAGCGATCCGGGGACATTTGAGGAATTCAACGAAAACCTGGTGTCGACCGATCCGCTTGCATGGAAGGACAGCCGTCCGTACGCAGATCGCCAGATCGAAGCGCGCGAAAAGACGGGCCTTGTCGAAGCGGTGCTCACCGGCAAGGCGTACATCAAGGGGCGGCCCGTCATCCTGGCCGTCATGGATCCGTTCTTCATCATGGGTTCTATGGGCTCAGTCGTCGGCGAAAAGATCACAGCGGCGATCGAGCGGGCGACGGACGAAGGCCTGCCGGTCGTTGTCGTGACTTGTTCCGGCGGCGCGAGAATGCAGGAAGGGCTGGTCAGTCTTTTTCAGATGGCTAAGACTTCCGCGGCAATCGCGCGGCACGATTCAGCCAGAGGCCTCTACATCACTATCCTGACCGATCCCACCACCGCTGGAGTGGCAGCCAGCTTCGCTTCGCTCGGTGACGTGGCCATTGCGGAGCCCAAATCAATGATCGGTTTTGCCGGGCCGCGCGTGATCTGGAACACGGTCAAGACCGAATTGCCCGAAGGCTTCCAGACCGCCGAGTTCATGCTCGAACACGGATTTATCGACCGCATCGTTCCCCGCGCCAATCTCCGAAGCGAGATAGCGAGAGTGATCGACTACTGCGGGAAGTAGGCCGAACGGTTGCAAGCATCACACAAGCGAGTCTGCCGGGTTCCCGATTCATGTTCCTGAATCTGATTTATGTGGTGGTCGGCCTTGTCGTGCTGGTGGCCGGCGGTGAGTTGCTGGTACGCGGCGCCGCTTCGATGGCGCGATCATTCGGTGTCTCCGCGCTGGTCGTCGGGCTGACGATCGTCGCCGGCGGCACGTCCGCTCCCGAACTGGTGGTCAGCGTGATGGCGGCGTCGCGCGGAAACGCGGCGATTTGTGCCGGAAATGTGGTCGGCAGCAACATATTCAACGTACTGCTCATCATCGGCGTCTCCTCAATGATCAAGCCGATGACGATTCACGCTTCCATCGTCCGCCGCGAGGCGCCGATCATGCTGGGCATCACGATGCTGCTGGCAGTCTTGGGATTCACCGGTCAGGTCGGTCGACTCGGAGCCGGGTGCCTTCTCGTCGTGTTCGTGGCATATAACGTGTTCGCTGTCTGGATGGCCCGACGCGAGACGGCCATCCTCGAACCAGAGTATGCCGCGCTTTCGGAAGTGATCGTCGTTCGATCGACCGGCATGAATGTCTTGTTCGTTCTGGCAGGTCTGCTCGGTCTGGCAGGCGGCTCCGAACTTTTTCTGAGGGGCGCGATTGAAATCGCTCGGTCCTTCGGGATCAGTGAGTTGATTATCGGCCTCACGCTTGTTGCAGTTGGCACAAGCCTTCCTGAATTGGTCACGTCCGTCGTCGCCGCCTTGCGGGGTCAGAGCGACATTGCGATCGGGAACGTGATCGGAAGCAATGTTTTTAATATCTCGGGCATATTGGGTGTGAGCGGCATGATCCAGCCGATTCCGCTGGATTCCGAATTGCTTTGGATTCACCTGCCGATCATGGTCGGCACCAGCGCGCTACTTTGGCTGCTCATCGCCACACGAAGTACGCTGAGCCGGCGCGAAGGTGTACTGCTTTTCGCGGGTTTCCTTGGCTATCTCGGGTGGTTGATGTTCCGACCGGCGGCCTGAATCGCGCGGATTCCTCCACGGCCTGCCGATTCCCGATTGAAACACGATCACGATTCGAAGATCGCTTCCGCAGTCGCAACCTGCTTCGGCATCTCCTTGAGAATCTTCTGAATCATCGGCTCGGTCAGGCCGAGTCGCTGGGTTACTTCCAGCCCAATCGGCTCATCCTCAAACATCATGCAGAATCCCAACTGCAACCTGCACGTTAATACGTCTGCGGCGCGAACGGCCAGCGCCAGGGTTGGATCGCTTGCTGTAATAGATGCCGGACTATGATGCCATCCAATCGCGGTGCACACCGAATCGGGGAAACGCCACTTTTTCGAGACAGCCCATCCGAATTGTTGGTGGTCGGCGCCAATCAGTTCTCTCTCGATTGCTATGAATTCGCCCCCATCTCGTTTGAACTGTGTGATCGCGGCAGCGACTTCGGCAGGCCGCGCCTGTCGCTCAATCAGAAAGCCGATATCCGCAATGAGTCCCGCGAGAAAACCCTCATCGGCACCAGGCTTGTTCAGGTGTTCATATATGAGCTTGGTGGCGACAGCCATTCCAATTGAGTGTCGCCAGACATCCTTTCCGCTGCAACCTTCCGCTCCGTCCTCGGCGCTGAACAGGTTCATCATGGATGTCGCGATGGCGATGTTCTTCACCGCAGACTGGCCAAGCAGGACGATCGCCCGATCGATATTCCCGATCGAGGTTGGCAGTCCGTATAGCGCGGAGTTGACCACCTTGAGGATCTTGGTGGACAACGCCGGATCATTGCTTATGACTTTGTGAAGATCCTTCATCCGCGATTGCGGATTCTCTACGATGTCGATGATCTTCACCGTCACCTCCGGCATCGTTCCGATGTCCGGAGATTCCGACAGCACGGACTCGATGAACCCGTTTGAATTGGGTTCGAGCGTCAGCGGCATGCTCGTTGGCCTTTCAATGCGGGAGCGCGACGTTGAGTCTCGCTCCAATCCTCCCCTTGTGATCTCTCGGCGAGCTTAATATCGTCCGCCCGGCGATCGAAACTGAGTAGAGGTTTGTACTGATTCGCGAGGGCCGTCTGCCCCCCAAGCGACCCAATCTCGATCGAAATCAGACCGGCATGTTCAGGAATTCACCTCAATTGCCGACTGGCTAAGTCAAATATGCGTCGATTTTCATTGCGCCTTGCACCAACAGCCACGTCAACCGTCGCCGGCGGTTTATTCAATCGATCTGGGTGCCAGTAGCGCGGTTATTGACTGTGTTCACACACACATCGGGTGCGTGTGTACTCGTCCCAAAAATGCAGTTCCGAGATTGGTACGCCGATGCATTACCAGGATTCGTTCGATTTGAAATGGTATCGGATGAGTCTGAATTGTGGATTTTGCCACGGTTCGTTCGACTCAAACACTGCCAGGTCGTACCGTCTGCGACGGTCTCAGCCGCAAGCTGGAGGATGACAAATCCATGTCGGATCATCAATACGCCCTCGGCGTTGTCGGCACCGGACACATCGCGATGGTCATTGTTCGGCGATTGATCGAAAGCGGTTACCTCAGCGGCGAGCGAATCATCGTGACGGATTCGGCCAAGCTGCGCTCTCATCCACTTCCCGTCCGCGTCGCCACTGACATCGGCAGTGCAGTCAGTGATTCGAGGATCGTCATGATTTCGGTAACGCCGCAGCGTTTCGCAGAGGCTGCCGACGCCATCCGGCAGCGCGCGCGCGGCGATCACATCTTCCTCAGCGTCATGGCCGGTGTTTCGACACAGCGTATCGCGTCGGCGCTCGGCGCAGACCGCATGCGCGTGATTCGCTCAATGCCCAATCTGCCTTTCGGCCTGGGACGCGGCGTCACCGGTCTGTTTCGCGGAGAACATGCATCCATGGACGACCTTGAGGAAATCCGGCATCTCTTCGGCGCCGGCGGTGTCAGCGTCGTGATTGAAGACGAATCGCTCATGGACGCGGTGACTGCGGTCGCGGGCTCGGGGCCGGCCTATTTCTACTACTTCGTGGAGATGCTTATGCAAGGCGGCATGGCCGCCGGTTTGAAGAAAGAGGACGCTCAAATCCTTGCCGCACACGCTTGCGTCGGCGCCGGGGCGATGCTCCTCGATAAGGACGCTTCGCCGCGTGACCTGCGCGAGGCGGTGACCAGTCCCGGAGGCACGACCCAGGCTGCCATGAATCGCCTCAACGAATCCGACATGCCGCAGCATGTCATCAGTGCCGTACTCGCGGCATTCCGACGCGGACAGGAGCTGGGACGGCTCAATGAGGGTCGATGAGCCGCCAAATGGCGACCTTGATTCGATTGCTCACGGCTCATGAATCAACAGATGACTTATTTCCGCGAACCATCTTCCGCATGTGCAGGGCGATGGTGCGCCGCCGTTTGTGCCCCGGCATGGCGGACCGCCTCGATGTCGCCGGGAGCGCAGTAGTCGGCTTCCAGCGATGCGTGCAGGGCCTTCACTGCGGAGAATCCTTCGCGCGCTGCCTCCACCAGCAGATTCAGGTCGGCGGCCGTGAAGTCGATTTTCGCCATGTCAGCTTTGAAGGCGGCCCAATACTCCGGCTGTCTGTCGCCGTACGGGTCGAAGTATCTTGTGCCGTTTGTTCCGTCGAGTTGATAGGTCCTTCGGAGCGACCTGGCGATGAATCGCGACCCGTTGTTACTCCCCTCAAAAACGTAGTGGATACCCAGCAATGCGATCGGGCCCGCTGCTGCAATCCGCTCGAGTCCCGCGATCGACGCAGTGGTCGTCGGCCGTGGCACGATGGAGTCGATTTCGCGGCCGAAGTAGGCGAGATCTTCGAGCAGGTAGCCCACTTGGAACTGATAATCGCGGATGACTTCGCGCAAGGGAACTGAAGACGACATCTGCGCCCGAATGAGGGATTCAAACGATTGGTGGATCAGGAGCAGTTGGCCGAGCAGGTCGATATAGGCGGGCAGCGGTATCCTGCCTGTGACAAGCAATTTGTTGAATGCTGCCGCCTCGGTTTCGTCATGAAGGGACTGGGTTGAACGTTTCAGATGTTGCATAACGGGGTTGGTCTGAGTTTGCACCGGGCTGACCTCACTATTTGCTGTTTGTGATAATGAGACTCAATCTCAATATCGGCACGGTAGCCGTTAACGAGATGTCACGCAAGCGTGATTTCCTCGCGATGCGCTGGTTCGGCGGTGGAAGATCAACTGATTCACTGAATCGGCTGGAGGAAGGCGATTATAGTCGGCACTGCGGGAGGGCCCGCCGGTCCGAACAGAAGCGGTTCAGTCGGGCTGCCAAGTCTTACCGCTTGTGCTAATGCGGTTTGAAAGCGAACCTCGGCGAAAGGGAGCGACGTCAGGTGGTGAGGGAAGTCGACAACGGCGTCGAATTCGATGTCAAGGTTGTGCCCGGGGCGTCGCGCACAAGACTTTGCGGCCGATTGGGGGATGCGGTGAAGGTGCAGGTTGCCGCGCCACCTGAACGCGGAAAGGCCAATGCAGCGCTTGAGAAATTCGTCGCGAAGTGGTTTGGAGTCTCAGCGCGGCAGGTGTTGGTGGTTGCGGGCGAGAGCTCGCCGCGCAAAGTCATTCGAGTGTCGGGCGTGGATCGGCGGTTCGCCGAGACGCTGCTTGGCGTGCTGAAGTAATTCGCCGCTCCAGCGCGGATCCCATCAAACAAGGGACCACCCCTACTTGCGCGGTTACTCTCTCCGCGCAAATAGAGGTGTTTCAGGTCTGCTCAGCGTGCGTTCAATTTAATTACTTGAGGCAGTCCTTGAGCAGTGCATTGAGGCTCTTGACGTAGTGGTCACCAAGAATCTTTTTGCAGGCGACCGGGTTCTGCTTGATAGAGTATCCCTTTGCGCTTGATGAAACATGGATTCCATATCCGCCGAGAACGCTCAAATCCCGGAACACCGTGCGCCGCGACGTCTTCAGCTTTGTCTGCAGTTGGGCGAGCGTCGCGCCCTTACTGGCATGAATCGTCTTGCATAACTTGAGCAATCGCCCCAGGTGTTCGCCGTCAACCGTCAGTGATTTTGCCATCTTCAATGCTCCAATTCACGATCGCGAACGTCGCCCGGATCATCGTACTCAACATAGAGTGCCGAGACCGTGTCGCTCTCGTTTTCAGTCAATGACCTTGCTGATTCAAATGCGCCTTACACTTTCGAGCCGATCCCCCCCGAAAACCCGACCGTCGTTGCAGCGGTGCCAATCGTGCTCCGCCGTTCTGGGATTGTCTTGCGATGAACTTCAGGCTATCACCGACATCTCATCTTGACAAGAGTCTACGGGCTCGATTTGAGCCTGCAGCGGCGACGGCATCGCGACACCTGCCGAAATACCGGGCGGAAAGCCTACGGAGGAGCGGGGTGCCTTCAGCGTGCTTCGGCCGCAGTGCGAGCCTGCGGCACTCCTCACGAGCATATTCTAGTGTCGCCGCGATGGAGCCGCACAATCCGCATGAAATCCCCTCCAGTAGACGACAGGTGAACGCCGCGATAGTGGTTTCTACCTAGGCACTTGGAAGAATCGGCTGAGAAGACGCCATGTGACAAGCGAGTGGGACCGGGCGACGGCCGTGGCACTGGAATTTTCCGCAACAAGAGCTGGCCGGGTTGCAACGTGTGCGTTTCAGGCGGCGGGCGGACCCCTATCGGCGGATCAATTCGCGGACACGATGAGGGTCATAGGTCCGAACGCGTTCGAGAATTGCGTTGATGGCGGGGGTGAGGTCGATCGCGCCGGGACGCTGCTTCACCACGCCGAAATCCTGTCCGAAGACGCGGATTGTCAAAATCACGTCACCTGACGGACCGTGCGTGCCAAGAATCCGAAGCTGATTGTCGCGTATCAGCAGCCGGGCGCCGAATTGCACGTACTCCAGCTTCTCAGGCAGGATGCTCTGGGGCAGAGATTCAGGCCAGGTGAAGTCCAGGAACTGCTGCGCCGCGCTCAGGATCAGGCCTCGGTCAATCGTGCCGGGCCGGCCGGGCGGAGGAACCGCAACCACCTCGATGTCAGCCGCCTTGATGGCGTTCTCCTCAATATCGAAATTGTGTACGCGGATGGTCAGTCTGCCGGTTGCATTGCCGCGCGCGATCACGCCGAGAAATTCATCCAGCATGACGCCGTCGACGCGACCCTCCATCCGCAGGCGATGAATCTGGCCGAGCGCGATTTGAACCGGTTCGACTGATAGCGATGCCTTGCCGGAGAGCTTCTCGATGTTCAACATCCCTGCGAAGGCGGAGAGTGACAGATTCCGAATGCTGCCGCCACCGCGAAGGTGCGTCACGAGGGAATTCGAAATCCGGGCTTCGTCGACATCGACGGATGCCTGACCCTCGAAGGGGCCGAACGGAACCCGCTGAGTGAGTTCGCTGAGCTGCACGTCCGTGAGTTTGCCAGAAACGCGAACTTCCGGTGGCTCTTCGGATGCCGGGCGCAGGTAGCGAACCTCTCCTGAAAATCGACCCTTCGGTGATGCGGTGCCCAGCATCGCATCCAGCCCGATGGACGCAAGCGGCACGGTCGGAAGATCCAGTGCCACATCGGTCACATTCAGGCCGTTGCGAATGTCGAAGCGGGCCGCAATCGAAACACCCTCTTCGACTGCGGCGTTGTTCAGCCGGTACGCTCGAAGCCGGGCGACACCGTGTTCGCCGGCCTGCAAGTCAACGACGCCTTCGACGCCTGCGCACTGAAGGGAGAATCCGGCCTGGCGAAAGACGACCAGAAAGTCAGCAATGTCCACGCGGCTGAGGTTCAGCTCGGCGAAGTCGTGGCCCAGTCCCGACTCAAGCACCGTGCGGTAGTCGCCACGCTCCCAATGCTCGGAGCCAAGCATCAGCGACCCGCCGTGCATCTCCAGCCGATTCACGTACCGGCCGTCAACGGCGTCTTCGTGCCAGGTCGCATTCGTACAGGTAAAAACCTGGTCTCGCCGGTCGGGAAGATGGATGACCACGTTCTCGAATCGACGGCTGGAGAAGGTGCTTCCAAGAATCTGACCGACTTCGCAGGGCAGGTGAAAAAAATCCGTCAGTTCCGCCTCGACGCTGAGACGGTGACTTTCGCTGCGGAGATGAATCGCGAATCCTGCGGTAACGGCGATGGAACCACCGGCGACGATCGCGACAAGTCCGAGGATCAGGCGACGTTGAAGTGGCATCTTCATGGGAAACGGCAAGCCTCGATCGGTTTCACGCCGGCATCAGTCATTCGCAAGGTTTCGCGCCGCGTCAAGATAGTGTCGATACGCCGCCTGAATTTCCCCCAGGCTGTCGCCGCCGAATTTCTCGAGGAGTGCTCGAGCGACTTCGAACGCCACGACGTGTTCGGCCACGATGCTCGCGGCGGGCACGGCGCAGATGTCACTTCGTTCGTAGTCGCTGCGTTCCGGCGCTAGAGTCTGGAGGTTGACGCTGTTCATGCCGCGAAGCAATGTGCTGATCGGCTTCATGACGCCGCGAAGGACGATCGGCATGCCGTTGGTCATGCCCGCCTCGAGTCCGCCCGCGTTGTTGCTTCGCCGGATAAATCCGAGATGGCTTTCATGCCGACGCGCTGCGTCGAACTCCATTTCGTCGTGAACCGCGCTGCCCGGCCGTTCCGCACAGCCGAAACCCAGGCCGATCTCAACACCCTTGATTGCCTGCACGGAACCCAGCGCCGCCATAAGACGGCCGTCAAGCTTATCCTGCCAGCGCATACAGCTTCCGATGCCCGGGGGCACGCCGTGGACGCGGACCTCGACGATTCCGCCCAGGGTGTCTTTGTCAATTTTTGCCTGGCGAATGGCCGTAATCATGTCGGCCGACGCGGCGGTATCGGGGCAGTACACCTCGCTTGCGTCTCGCGCAGCGCGAAGATCCGCCTGGGGCAGTTCGGCCGAAACGAACGCGGCAATTGGGCCGATTCGCGTCACAAACCCCACGGCGTCGATGCCGAACTGGTTCAGCAGTTGCCGGGCGATGGCGCCGGCAGCGACGCGGGCGGCTGTCTCGCGGGCGCTGGCCCGCTCAAGGGCCGATCGGCAGTCCGTGGTCAGCCACTTCATCGAGCCGGCGAAATCGGCGTGCCCCGGGCGCGGACGATGAACGGCCGGGGCGCTGTCGATTCGATTGTCCTTGTTCCGGATGAGCATCGCGAGGGGTGACGCGATCGTGACGCCGTGGCGCAGGCCGGACAGGATAGCCGCCTCGTCCTTCTCGATCTTCATTCGGCCGCCGCGACCGAAGCCGCCTTGCCGAAGCGCAAGTGCCGAGTTTATGGCATCTGCGTCAACACGCAGCCCGGACGGCAGCCCTTCGATCAGGATGACAAGTGCTTCGCCGTGTGATTCGCCGGCGGTTCGATAATCGAGCTGGCTCATGCTGGTTGATTATACACGCGCAGCCCCGCCTGCCGCGCGCGGGGTTCGGAAGTAGTGCGGAAAGGATTTCGGTGCCGGTGCGGGTAGACCCGCCAACGATGAGCGCGCTCAATCGAGTGCGGATTCGCCGTTGTCATCGCTTTGCCGGGCCTGGATGCGGGCGCGTCGTTCCTTCGATCCTTCGCATTCCAGACAGCGCTGCGCGAACGGAAGGACTTCAAGCCGTTTGCGGGGAATTGCTTTCTGGCAATCGACGCAGATGCCGTAGGTGCCCGTGTCGATTCGCTCGATTGCCGACTCGATGTCCTCGATCTGGGCGGCCTCAATGCGCATCAGGCCAAGGGCCAGTTCATCCTCGAAGCCGCCGGAAGCGCGGTCGCTCAGATCAGCGAGCCCCGTTTCCTTGTCAGCGAGTTGTTGCTGCGTGTTCTGCACGACTGAGAGCAGTTGATTTCGCTGGCTGACCAGCAACTCGCGAATCGTTCGAAGCAATTCAGGATCGACAACGACCTTCGCCGGTTTGGGTTCCGGCTTGGAGGGCCGAGATGCTTCGGACTTCGGTTTCGCGGTTTTTGAATCCGCGGATTTCCGGGTTGATACGGCTTTGGACGATTTTTCCATTTTTGCGGTTTTCTTGGACGCCGTCGGTTTGGCGCTTGCTGAATTAGAGGCGGTCTTTCTGGATGGTTTGTCCTTCGGCGGCTTCGGCGCGGGCTTCGACTTTCCGGCCTTTTTCGATGCCGGAGTTCCGGTCGCACGGGATTTTGATTTCTTCTGAGCAGCCATGATCGACCTCTCGTCTTCGCCGCGAAGAGTCATCGCGGATTCACAACCGCGAATGGCCACGGCGAGGAACCGGGGACGCCGAAAGCGGCAACAGGATTATACGCCCGTGAATCCAAGTCAAGGCGCTAAATGGCGTTAAGCGACAATATTCGGAATTTTCGCGCGAATTCGGCTCGCGGGCCGTCTGAAGTCCGACTGGCACCCCGATTCGAGCGAAATTTGCCCGATGCGCCGATCAAGCTTCTTAAGGTGTGGGAGGAAATTCGGCATGACTCACGACTGGCAACTGATCGGCACGCTGCTGGGCGCTGCGGCGGCGATCATCGGCGTACCGTTGTCTGCGATGGTGCTTTACTTGAAGGCGATTCGTGAAGACCAGAGGGCTTTTCAGACTCAGATGCTCCAGAGAGCGTCGAACATCGAGGCGGATTGCGACCGGATGGACCGTGAACTGGATCGCGTGCGTGCGCGATACACCACCAGGGACGATTGGATGCGCGAATCGATGGTCGTAAGAAGCCAACTCGCCCGCCTGACTGAGTTAATGGCGCGGCTCCAGGCGGAACTGGAGAGCTCGCGCGGGCTTGCGACTCAGTTTGTTCGCGCGACCCACGCCATCATCGAATTGGCCGATCGGCTTGGCCGACGATTGTCGGAGTCCGGGTCAGCTTGCGGCCGGGCGGACTTGACGGGTTAGGATGCGCGTATGATGCTTCAGATGATGTCTTCCATGCCGCAAATCCGAACCATTGATGTCCCCGGTTTCAAGCCTCGACGCGGAAAAGTCCGCGATGTGTTTGATCTGGGAGATCGGCTCCTGATTGTCGCAACTGATCGGCTGAGCGCCTTCGATTGCGTTTTGCCGGATCCGATTCCGCACAAAGGCCGCGTCCTGACCGGCGTATCGAAATTCTGGTTTGATCGATTCACGGGCAGGTATCCGCATCATCTGATCGAGATCGTCGGCGACCGCGTGCCGGTCGGCTTTGAGTCGGTCGGGGCGCTGCTGCGCGGACGTGCGATGATCTGCCGTAAAGCGAAAGTCGTGCCGATCGAATGCGTCGCGCGCGGTTATCTCGCGGGGAGTGGTTGGATGGAATATCGGAACGGAGGGACAGTGTGCGGGGTGCGACTGCCGCCGGGCCTGACGCAGAGCAGCCGTCTGCCGGAGCCGATTTTCACGCCGGCCACGAAGGCGGAGACGGGGCACGATGAGAACATCTCGTTTGAGGCTTCGTGCAATCTGGTCGGCACCCCGCTGATGACGCAGTTGCGCGAATTGACATTGGCCATCTATCGGGATGCGTCGGCTTATCTCGAATCGCGAGGCATTCTATTGGCGGATACCAAGTTTGAATTCGGCCTGACCGGCGATGGGGTCATCCTCATTGACGAGGTATTGACGCCGGATTCAAGCCGGCTGTGGTCGGCGGATCGGTATGCGCCCGGCCGCGAACAGGAGAGTCTTGATAAGCAGTTTGTTCGAAATTATCTACAGGGGCTGTGTGATGCGGGGCTGTGGGACAAGACCGATCCCGCGCCCAGTCTGCCTGCGGAGGTCATTGCGGCGACGAGCGCGAGATATATTGAGGCGTATGAGCGGGTGACGGGCAATCGTTTCGACCCGTCGTAGCGGGGCGCTACTTCGTCCCGGGCCGTTCAGTCGCGGGGACGGCGCCGGCGGCGGGGCGGGACAGTGCGGCAAGCACGTCGTTTCTCAGAATCCTGCCAAGCGGCGTCGTATAGTAGTTATGAATGTAGGCGGCGTATTCGTCGATCGCGCTCTTCCAGTCTCGGCCGCTGTCCTCGATTTCGCGAAGTTTGAAAAAGACGCCGTCGATTCCGCCACGGTGGCGTGTGACCATGTCGGCGATCAGAATGTCCTCCGCCATGGTCCGAAGTTGCTTCCATCCGGATTCGTCATCATGGAAGACGATCCGATGAAGCTGCTCGATCCGTCGCAGGACTCGGTGCAGGTAATCATGATCGTAGATCGCCTTGCGGAGCTGCTCATGTTTTTCAGGTGTGATTTGATACATTGAAATTTGACGACGTTGTTCTCGTGGCCTCCGAATTGAACCGATGTGGGGAGTTTTACGGGGAGTTCGCCAAACGGCCAAGCCTGCGGCATGCGGTTGGCCGACGAATCGGAGGGGAAAACAGACCGAATCCTCCGACCGATTGTTATCGGAGCATTCTGATTCTCGGACTTCTGTGAAGCGGTCCCGCTGCTTTGGGGTGGTGATCGCAGCGCGGTCGTGGACAATCGGCTGCTGCGAATTTTCCTGGAGACGACTGGTTTGCCAACGTTGCTTGTATTGCAGGGACCTGACAAGGGACAGCGATTTCGCTTGATCGAAGGCAAGTCCCTGCTCATCGGGCGGGCCAGTCGTGATACGCCGCTGACGGACTACACCATTTCTCGCAAGCATGCGGAGATTCGTCAAAAGGGAAGAGCGTGGGAACTGGTCGATCTTCGGTCTGCCAATGGCACCTACCTGAATGAGAAGCGGTTGGAACGGGCTTCGCGGCTGAAGGATGGCGACCAGATTCGGCTTGGCGGGACGCTTTTCACATGGGATGCGAGCGAGGCGCGTTCGATCGAATCAACGGCGACCGTGCTCGAAAGCGGCGCGCTCGATCTGGACGCGGGCGGAAAGGGGCCGGCCATCATCGGGTCGGTGGCGTCCGGCGACGACAGCATGATTCTCGCGTCGCCGACGGCGGCGGAGGCGGTGCGCTCCTGGCGGGTGATTTCGACGTTGCTGGATGCCGTGGGTTCAGCGATGACGCCGAAACAACTGGCGGAGCGCGTTCTGGATGTCGTGTTTGAGGAAGTTCCCGCGGACCGGGGCTTCGTGATTCTGAAGGACGATCGCACAGGCAGATACGAGACCGAAGCGGTTCGCTCGCCCAGCGAGTCGGCGGACAAGATGCACGCAAGCCGGCGAATCGTGGATCATGTGATTGCCCGCCGTGAGGGCGTCCTGTGCTCCAACGCAATGAGCGACTCCCGATTTTCCGACGGCGGCGAGAGCATTCAGGCGATCGGCTTGAAGAGTGTCATCAGCGTGCCGATGACAGCACATGAGGCGGTGATCGGCGTCATCTATGTCGATTGCGCTATGTCGAAGCATATCTACAGCGAGGAGCAACTTCGATTGGTGGCTGCGATCGGGCAGATGGCGGGCCTGGCGATTGAAGATGCCCGGCTGGTGAATGAGCGTGTACGGACGGAGCGCCTCGCGGCGACCGGCGAAACGGTGGCATCGCTGTCTCATTACATCAAGAATGTGCTACAGGGGCTCAAAGGCGGCTCGGATGTCGTGGAACTCGGACTGCGCGGCGCAAAGCTGGAAACGATCGAACAAGGCTGGGAGATCGTCCGTCGAAACCTGGAGAACATTTACTCGCTGACGATGAACATGCTGGCATTTGCGAAACAGCGTGAGCCGAGGCGCGAGCCGATCCAGCTTGTGTCGGTGGTGGATGACATTCTGAAACTGGTGCGACATCGCGCGGGTGAGAAGGGCGTCGCGGTGAACAGCGAGATCGATCACGACATGCCCGCCATTCCTGCGGACAAGCACGGCTTCGAGCAGGTGGCGATGAATATCATCACCAATGCGATCGACGCCGTGCCTCGATTGACAGGCGTTGTCAATGTGAAGCTGGGTTTCGACGCGCTTCGAAATTCGGCTGTATTGACGGTGGGTGACAACGGTCCAGGAATTCCTCGCGAGAAGCAGGAATCGATCTTTGACGCGTTCTTCTCGACGAAAGGGCAGGGCGGGACCGGTCTGGGACTGGCGGTCGCGAAAAAGGTTGTTGACGAGCACCAGGGGCAGATCACGGTTCACTCGGTGGAAGGCGAAGGTACGCTGATCCGCGTGTACCTTCCGATGTCGCCTGGCGCGCCGGTGGACAGCGCAGAGACACAAGGCCCCGGTCGGCGATAGGATGAAGTCGTCATGGCGAACTCGATCGCCCGGCTCACCGCGTGGCGCGGGGACGACTCGCGGCGGCGGGCAACAGACCCACAAGGATTTGCGATGGCGGTTCAGGCCACTCAGGCAAACGGCGATTGGACGGTCGGGAGGCTGCTCGACTGGACTCGGCAGCATTTTCAATCGCACGGCATCGAGGATGCGCGCTTGTGCGCCGAACTGCTGCTTGCGAAGGCGATGGATTGTCGCAAGATCATGCTTTATACCCGATACAACGACAGCCCCACCGAATCGCAGCGGGCGACTTTTCGCGAGTTGGTGAAGGCGGCCGCGGAGCATCGCCCGATCGCGTATCTCATTGGTCACCGGGAGTTCTACTCGCTCGATTTCAAGGTGACGCCGGACGTTCTGGTTCCGCGGCCGGAGACGGAGTTGATCGTCGAGCGCGCGCTGGCCTGGTGCAAAGCCCGTGCGAGTCAGTCGTACTCGCTGCTGGATATCGGCACGGGGTCCGGCTGCATCGCCATCACGCTATGCAAGCGGATTCCGACGATGACGGCCGTTGCAACGGATATTTCGTCGGGGGCTCTTGCCGTCGCGGCTGAGAATGCGGCGGCGCTGGGGGTTTCGGATCGTGTCCGCTTTGTGGAGGCGGACTTGCTATCGTTACCGCCTGAATTGTTGCCGACGGATGGATTTGACCTTGTTGTTTCGAATCCGCCTTATGTGGCTGAGTCGGATGCAGAGTCGCTGCCCCGGGCGGTTCGGGATTATGAACCGGCGTCGGCGCTGTTCGCGGGAGCGGACGGGCTATCGATCTATCGTCGGTTGGCTTCCAGCGCGGCCGCGGTCGTCAGGCGGGGCGGCGTGTTGCTTCTGGAAATCGGCCGGGGCCAGGGAGACGCGGTGACGGCGATGTTTCAGGATGCGGGAATGACGCTCGCGGGTCGCTATCGCGATCTTGCGGGGATCGAACGGACTCTTGAGTTTACAATGACCGCATGAGTGAACTGGCCGGCCGCGAATTCGAACGCATCCTCATCATCAAGCCGAGTTCACCGGGCGACATCATTCATGCGTTGCCCGTCCTGCGCCGGTTGCGCACGCGGTATCCCCGCGCACACATCGCATGGCTTGTCTCAACGGCCTTCGTGAATCTGCTTGATGCGGATCCGTCGCTGGACGAGGTGATCCCATTTGATCGAAAACGATATGGCCGGCTGGGACGCAGCGTCGGAGCGACGATTGATTTTGTGCGATTCGTCCGCGATCTGCGAGCGCGACGGTTCGACCTCGTCGTGGATCTTCAGGGCTTGATTCGCAGCGGGCTGATCTCCTTTTTTTCCGGCGCCGGATTTCGGATCGGTTTTCGCGGCGCGCGCGAGGGGGCGTGGTTTTTTTACAATCACCGAGTCGATCGCCTCCCCGCCGACATGCACGCGGCTGACAAGATTCTGGCACTCGGTCGGATGCTCGGCTTGCCCGAGGACAGCCCGGATTTTCGTGTGGCGGTGACGCCGGCGGATCGAAGGGTGGCGGACGAACTGCTGGCCGAAGCGGGGATCGAGGCCGAAGGACGGTTCGCGGTGCTGGTGCCGGGGACACGATGGGAAACCAAGCGGTGGCCCGCGTTCCGGTTTGGCGAACTTGCGCGGGTGCTATATGCACGGCACGGCCTGCGCAGCGTGCTGGTCGGGTCCGAATCCGATGTTGCGGATGGTCGCATCGCGGAAGATTCATCCCGAATTTCCGTGTCAGGGCGCGTTTCGGCCGATGAACCGGCGACGGAAGCGGCGGCGTGGAGTCTGTGCGGGCGGACGACATTTCGGCAGCTCGCGGCGATCATTGACCGGGCGGCAGTCGTCGTGACGGCGGATTCGGCACCGATGCACATCGCGGCGGGACACGGCCGGCCCCTGGTCGCGTTGTTCGGCCCCACGAATCCGTATCGGACCGGTCCGTACGGGAAAATGGATGGGGTCGTGAAATTGCCACTGGCCTGCTCCCCCTGCTATCTGCGTGCGCTGAGCCAATGCCCGCATGGGCATCAATGTCTGCTGGAACTGACAGTCGACAAAGTGGCGGAACGAGTCGGCGCGGTGCCGGGATTATGACATGACGGGATCGCAGGCGCCCATCGAATCGGATTCGGGGCGTTCGCCGTTTCGATCTCTCGCAGACGGTCGCTCGGGCGACGCGTCTTGCGTTTGCGCAGCGTCCTTCCGATTGGCGGGGTACCGGCGGATTGCTTCATCGTCGTTGTAGCGGACGGTCGTGAGCAGCTCGTGATATGTGTCTGGGAAGTTTTCCATTCCCTCGACGCCGATCTTTTCCGGCCAGTGCTGCTTATCGTAGTAGGCCGTTCCAAAGAGCCAATCCCAGATCGAGAGAATCGACCCGAAGTTGGCAAGCTGGCCCTTGGCTTCGACGGAATGATGCCACCAGTGTAGTTCGGCGGAATTGAGGATGTAATTGAGCGGACCGATTCGGGTGCGGATATTGGCGTGATGCCAGAATCCCTTGAGGACATCCACCGAGGAATAAAGCAGGATGACGGAGCGATCCACGTTGAAGAAGTGGAACGGCAGCACGATGAGGCCGTATTTGATGAGGGCCTCGAAGAGGTGTACCCGGAAGGACGAGACGGCATCCATTTCGACGATGGTGTGATGGACGCGGTGCATTCGCCAGAGAAAATCGTTTGAATGGTGCCATCTGTGGAGCCAGTACCGCAGGAAGTCATTCACCAGGAGAAAGACCACAAGCTGAATCCACCATGGCCAGGCGGACATGCCGTTGATGTGAAGCGCGGGCATGACGATGACGGCCGAGTAGGCGCCGATTTTGGTCAGGCTGCTGAGCACCGGGCCTTCGACCACGGCGGCGGTGATATCGGCGAAATAGCTGCGCCGTCCCGGGCCGGTTTTGTACCGGGGAATAACCGGTGCGTAGATTCGTTCGAGTATGTGGAAAATGATGGCGCCGAGGACGAAGACGGCGATGAGGACGATGAGCGAAGGCAATTTCGCAATCGACGCGGTATGTTGAGCAAGCATCAGCATGGGTTCAGGTTGATAGTTATAGCAGCCGGGCGGAGAAATCGGTAGGGAGCATCCTGCCCGTGCGTTCGAAAATCATTTCGTGGCGAAGGGGATGTCCGGCGGCGGGTCAGGCCGCACCGATTGCGTAGTCGCCGGCCATGCCTGCGGCGGCTTGTGCATCCCATGGCCGCATGCCGGGTTGGTCTCCTGGTTTGAGCAGGGAGACGATGCAGGTCCGTTTTCCATTCGGCGTCATGGGCACGCTCTCGACCCGAAGGGCCGTGACTCGGGTGCCGGGCCCGAATCGATCTCGGATGGCCTCCATGCCGATCTCGAGCGATTTGGGGTTGAAATTTTCCTCGGGCACATATTCATAGGTCAGTTCATCGATGGCGTGCTGGATGATTCGCCATTCCTTGACCGGGCTGCCACCGGCATGATCGAAGATGTGGTACAGGTAATGCGGGGAAACCAGATCGCCGCGCGGCGTTGGCAGAAAATCGTTGATGCGACCTCGGACATCGCCCATGAGGGGGAAGGTGATTCCGCAAGGGCAGATGTCGGGCCGCAGGAAGGCGACGTCGAGCAGCCTGTAGCGGATGAGTGGCATGGTGTAGTTATAGAGTCCGGTGCAGACGACCTGACCGGGTTGTCCGATGGGAACCGGGTTTCCGGCTTCGTCGACGATCTCGACGAGCATTCGATCGGCGTCGAGATGGTAATTCCCGTGGCGACATTGCCATGACACTGCTCCGAGTTCGACGGCGCCATACAGATCGCGCGGCTCGGCAGAGAAAGCGTCGCGCAGGGTTCGACGCATTTCGGGCATCAGCGTCGCGCCGGTCGGCGCGACGATTCGCAGCGGGAAAGGTTCGCCGCGGCGGAGCAGTTCGCGCGCGAGCAGGTAAAGCCCTCCGGTCTGTCCGATGAGGTATTGGGCGCGGAATTCCCGCAGGGTGCGAATCTGTTCATCAATGGGCGTCCGGGGGTGGATGTATTTCGCGCGGGCGATGAGGCTCATGATGACGCCCTTCTTTTTCGCGAGCCAGGTACTGGCCATGGTGACCGCGCGGTGCCAGGGTCTGCCGCCGACATAGAGAAGCGAACGGAGATAGGATCGACGGGTGAGGCGCATTTCTGCGGGGACTCGGCGGATGGTGATCGCGCGGCCGGAGGTGCCGCTGGTGCTCATGGTGTCGAGTGTTTCGTTCAGCCGGCGTTGATCAATGGCCCGGTCTGCGGCATCGACGATGATGTCTTTGTCCACCATGGGGGCGTGCCGGAGGTCGTCGACGGACCGCAGGGCGCGGGGATCAAATCCGTGCTGTTTCCAGCGGTCTCGATACAGGGGGACATTCTCGGCGGCGTGTATGAGCAGGCGACGCAGCTGGTCATCGGCGCGAGCGCGAAGCTCATCTCTTGAACGCCGAGGATTCCTCCAGAAGATGTCAGTAATGGATGGCAGGACCAGGTCGGACATGGGTTTGTCACCGCGAACGCGCATGGTACGGAATCAGACGCGCGGCATAGAGCAGCGCTTCACGCGGCTTAGTTGTTTGCCGCCGGCGAGGTGGCGGAACGGGCGTTGACACCGATTCCGGGATACCAAAGGTGCGTAGCCATGTCGCGAAAGGCGCGCCAATGGCTCGCGAAGATGGGGGCGTTGGGGTGTTCATTTCGCTCAACCCCGATGGCCTTCTCAAGGTTCTCGTGCGGCATCTGAGGGTACTGGTGATGAACGCCGTGTGCGGTAATATGAAAACTGGTGTATGCGACGGCTTTGCCGAGCGGGTCGTCCGGCAGGACGGTTCTCGCGCCTTCCATCGGTGTGCCGAGCGGGAGTCCGAGATGCTCGGTGAACTTTCGAAACGTCTGCACTACACCGGAGAGCCAGGCAGGAATCAGGTACATTTTCGCGAACAGCCACCACTCACCGGAGTAGATCACCAGCCCCCAGATCGCTGCCCAAAAGGCCAGCATGACGGAATACTCGATGGCAATTCGACGGCGGGCGGCGGCATCCGTAATGGGGGAGTCCTTCACGAAAAAGATTCGTGCATAGATAAAGGGTGCGACCCAGAGGCCGAGCAGGACATCAAAGACCAGGAAAATGCGACGGAAGGTCAGTGATTTCGTCGGATCGACATACGGCCAGAGCTCCCAGTCTTCGGGATGATTCATTCGGTTATGGTGCCGAATATGAACGTGCCGGTAGACAGTGAAAGGCACGGTAAGAAGCGTTCCGACGATCGTGCCGTTCAGGACATTCCGCCACTTGGGTTTGTAGAGCGCGTAGTGTACATCTTCATGGAAGATGGTCATCCAGGTGTGCTGAAAGTACGACAGCCAGATGACCCAGAAGGAAATGGAAAGCCAACCGTCGGTCGGCCAGCCTTTCGCGAGGGCGAACAAGGCGAGGACGACCGCGCTGAGATTGAGCACGACGGGCAAGCCGTTACTTCTGGGATTCTTATGAAGATCTCTGATTTCAACTGCGCCCATCAACGGTTTCCTCAAGCCGTCCGCGGTCGTTTCCGGAACGCCGCCTCTCCTTCATGAAAGTAAGCGAAGACGGGATCGCCGACAACGCATAACCGGTTGTTCTTTGGGCCTTCAGCGGGCCCGCGTCCACCGTCAATTGGTAATTTGTGAGACAATCCTACTGGCGGATGGTTGAATGGCAATAACTGAAGTCCCGAAGCGGGGGAAAACGAGCGCTGACAGGGGCCGGAATGAAGCTTTCCGAAAACGGGGCTGTCCGCTTCGCTGCACGGGTCGGACGGCGTCGCGCCGGTCGATTCGTGCTCGAAGGCCGGCGAACCCAGCGCGGCTTTTGCGCGGGTCCGATTAGCGGATAAACTCTCGGCTCTTGCAGTGCGGAGCATCAGTGGGGTGAGGATGGTCCGTGCCGTTGGGTTGAACGCTGGTGCCGCCGGTGATGAACGGGAGTGATTGGAAATGCCGCAACTGATTGAATGTGTGCCGAATTTTTCGGAAGGCCGGGATTTGGCCGTTATCCGGCAGATCACCGAGGCAATCGAATCCGTGGAGGGCGTGAAGCTGCTGGATGTCGATCCGGGCGCCGCCACGAATCGAACGGTCGTCACATTTGTGGGCGAGCCGGAGGCCGTGATTGAGGCGGCGGTTCGCGCAGGCCGCCGATCGGCCGAACTGATCGACATGTCGAAACACCACGGCGAGCATCCTCGGTTCGGCGCGATGGATGTTTGCCCGCTTATTCCGATCGCCGAGGTCTCGATGGAGCAATGCGTTGAGTTCGCACGCCGACTGGGCCGGCGCCTGGGCGAAGAGGCGGGGCTGACGGTCTATCTGTACGAGTACGCGGCATCGAATCCGGATAGGAAGAATCTGGCCGTTGTGCGGGCGGGCGAGTACGAAGGGCTGCCGGAAAAACTGGCGAAGCCGGAGTGGCGGCCCGATTTCGGTCCCGCGACGTTCAATTCCCGGAGTGGGGCCACAGCGGTTGGAGCGCGAGACTTTCTGGTCGCCTATAACGTGAACCTGAACACGACGAGCACTCGTCGGGCCAACGCGATTGCGTATGACATTCGCGAAAAAGGGCGGATCAAGACCTCCGACGGCAAGCCGGACGGGAAGCCTGTACTGGACAGCAAAGGCGAGCCTGAATGGATTCCGGGGTCATTGAAGTGCGTCAAGGCGATCGGATGGTTCATCGAGGAGTACGGCATCGCGCAGATTTCGATCAATTTGACCAATCTGAACGTGACGCCGATTCATGTTGCATTCGACGAGACGTGTCGTAAGGCTGACGCTCGCGGCGTTCGGGTAACGGGCAGCGAGATTGTCGGCCTGGTTCCTTTGTCGGCGATGCTGGATGCCGGGCGATATTTCCTTCGAAAACAGCAGCGATCGACGGGGGTATCGGACGCGGAACTGATCAAAATCGCAGTCAAGTCACTGGGACTCAGCGATCTGTCGCCATTCAATCCGGACGAGAAGATCATCGAATACGCAATCGCTAAAGGCTCGAAGCGCAGCCGGCTCGTCGATTTAACGGTCGAGGGCTTTACGGAGTTGACGGCAAGCGAGGCGCCGGCGCCCGGTGGCGGAAGCATTTCGGCATTGGCGGGTGCACTGGGGGCGGCACTGGCGACCATGGTGGCCAATCTATCCAGCCACAAGCGAGGCTGGGACAATCGATGGGAGGAATTCTCGCATCGGGCCGAACAGGGCAAGCGGCATTGGACGCGGCTGGTGGAGTTCGTGGATGAGGACACGAATGCGTTCAATGCGATCATGTCCGCGTTCGGCCTGCCGAAATCGACGGACGCGGAGAAGTCGGCGCGCAAGGCGGCGATTCAATCCGCCACGCGCCTCGCCATCGAGACGCCTCTGGCGGTGATGAAGGAGTCGCTTGCGAGCCTTTCAGTGATTCGGGCGATGGCGGAAACGGGAATGGAGGCTAGCATCTCCGACGCAGGTGTGGCGGCATTGTGCGCTCGGACGGCTGTCATGGGGGCACATCTGAACGTGCGCATCAACGTCAAGGGGCTTGATGACAAGGCTGCGGCAGCAGCGTACCTTTCGGTGGCGGGTGAGATGGAGCGCGCCGCGGTCGCTGCGGAAAATGAGATTCTGCGTATTGTGTCGGACAAACTCTGACAAGTCCGCCGGATCGCGCGATCTGCGTGGGAGGCCGCGTAGGCTGGGAACAACATTGCGTCCCATAATCAGGAGCCGGCGGAGTTTTCCAGTCGGCGAATGATTTCAGCGAACTCCGCCGAGGACTTTGCGGCGACGAGCTGTGCGAACACGTTTTGGGCGGACACGATTCGGCTGAGCGCGGCGAGCGCAAGCAGGTGCGGACCGGTCTGGCTGGTCGGGCCGGCGAGCAGCGCAATAAGCGTTACGGGCTTACCATCGATGGCATCGAAATCGATCGGTTCGATCGGGCGTCCCATGGCGAGTACCAGCTTGTCGACAGCGTCGCATTTGGCATGAGGTATCGCAAATCCGTGACCGACACCGGTCGTTCGTTGTGCTTCGCGAAGGAGGATGGCGTCGAGCAGCGCGTCACGCTTGTTCACGCCGCCATCAGCGGCGATGAGGTCCACGAGCGAGGTGATGGCATCGCGCTTGGTTCGTGCGGCGAGCGGCAGGGCAATTCGGGATTCGGTGAGCAGGTCGCTGATCTTCATTTCTGGTGTCCCGGCGAAGCCAGCCGAAGCCACTGAATGGCATCGACTGATTCTAGGTTGACGCATTCCATGCGATGAAGCAACCCCGGAATCGGGTGAAGCGTGCGTTCTGCTTCGTATTTGCCAGTGAGCCGTCAATTGCCCAGAAGCAGGTTGACAAAGATCTGAATATCCGCGCCATCGGGGCCGTCGATTCGATCGAGATCGGCCGCGCGGAGGACATGACGACTTTTCGTCAGGCCGAGCAGTGCGTCAACGAAGGCCGGAATGTCGTCAGCGTTCACAAGTCCGTCACAGTTGGTATCGCCGCCGCCGGGAAGGTCGTTCAGATCGAATGGCGCGTCCGCGCCAAGCCGGGCCATGAGGACCGGAGCCGACTTGCCGGCCGCCGTCCAGAGCGCGTAGGCCAGTTCGCCGCGATTTGTGGGGTTCGACTGTGCCTGTGGGTTGTTGTCGCGAAGAAATTCGATGTATTCTCGTGTCGTCTGTTGGTAGTAGAGCGATACTCGCGCTGCGACTGCGCCCTGTGGAATCTGAAACCACGTGTCGTCCCAGTATTGCCCATCGGCGTAGTCGTAGCCGACGGGTTGGGCCTGTATCGCGCTGAACTCGGCATTGTTGAAGCCGCGCGGCGGGATGCGGTTGTCGTAGAAGCGCTTGACGGCGAAGGCGGAATGGGCGCTGGGTGCGGCGGGCAGATTGACCGCCGCGGCGATGCCCTCGTCCGGTCCCATTTCGGCGTGGTACACCTTGGTCGTCGAGTGGTCCAGTGTCGCGGTGGCGGCATCGTATTGACCGAAAACGGCGATCGGCTCCTCCGAGCCGGAGCAGTCAAAGTACTCCACGGTCAGGAAGATGCGTCGCCCCTCGATATAGCCCGTCGGTAGTTTGTGTCCCGTTTGATTGATGACCCGAATTCTCAACGTGCTTTCGCCGGGTGTGTGTTCATCGTCGACGTAGGCTTCGAGATCGGCGGCGCGGGTCAGGAACTGGCGATTCCGGCTGCCGCTGTTGCGGACGGCCTGTGCGGTTTCGCCACAGAATTCGTGGATGTCGCCTTCGCAGAATTCCTGGCTGTCCGGAAAAAGCGGGAAGCCGGCGATCGGACCTTCCGGTCCGTAGTGCAGCGCGATGGCGTCGAGCACCCAGGTGGCCGCACCGAAGAAGGAGTGATTGGGCACATCGGGCCGAACGCTCGGGCTGATGCAGGGTTGCGCGGATCGGCGCGGCATGTGGCAATCCTGGCAACTCGAGACGCTGAGCTGTCCTTCGGCACCGAATCGGCCACCCATGTCGACGCCGCCGGGCTGGGCGAATTCGCTCTTGAGCCACTCGCTGAAGGTGCGTTGTTCAGGCGCCATGTTGTACTTGTTGCCGTCAGGGTGCGCGACGCCCGAACCGTTGAAAACGGCCTGTCCTTGGGCGTTGTAGCTCACGTGCGGGAAGCTGACATCGTGGCAGGTCGCGCAAAGTTCTGAACTGCGATGGAAGGGAGATTCGAAGGTGGGGCAGCCGTCAGGGGTTCCGAAGTCGCTTTCGCATTTCGGATAAGTGACGGCCCAGTGAAAGTCATTGCAGAACGCGGCATTGGGGGGATTGTTGCCTTCCGTCGCAACCGGAAAGGGTCCGCGGCGCCGGTCGAAAGGATCGATCACATAGCTTCCGCTGCCGCCGAAGCCGGGCTGGGACGGCGTGCCAAGATCGAAAGATTGCACCGGTCGATCGGAGCCGAGATCGTTAAGCACGAAGGCGTCAAGCTCCGTGGCGGAATAGTTCGAGTCGAACGGATCGACGAGCCGGTGACAGAAGTTGCAGGTGATGCCGTCGCGATCCTGGGCGGTGATGGCGGCCCCGTTCGTCGGCGTCGAGCGACCTTCGAGCCAGGCCTTGGGAGCGTGGCATCGGATGCAGGCATCTCCCGCGCCGGGCGCATCATGCTCGACGATATCGAGGCATGCGTAAAAGACCGGATCTCGCGCGGCCTGGGCCATCAGGGTTCCGCGCCATTCGTCGTAGATCGGCGCGGCGTTCGCATGGCAGAACGCGCAGTCTTCGGACGCGGGGACGATTTCATTGTCGGGTTCGAGGTGGAGCGGCTGCGTGCCACGGAGAAAGAAGTTCTCGATCGTGGTCGGCAGAGGCGTGACGGGTTGTGCTTGAGCCATCGCAAGCGGCGCGATTGCGAAGGCGATGAAAGTCATCGCAGCGCGGCGGGTGCGGTTATCAGATGATTTTGTCATGATGAAGTCCGATGTCGTTGCACTCTCGAGGCTCGCGCCCGCATACGCCGCCAGAAATCGCCGGACAGCGGCGACGCAGGTCTGCGGCCGGCGTGCCGCCAAACGGTCGGAATATCGAATCTTGGCGTGTCCGCCCCCGTTGATCGCTTGTGGATCGTGCTCGCCACTCGATCATTCCCAATGATATCGGCGTACGAGGCGTGATTCAACGCGATAGCCGAGGAGGAGAGGTCCGAAATTGGAAGTTCGCGTTGCGTCGCGGAAGTGATGAAAGCGTCGAAAGTCGATGGCGGGTGCACTCCCCATGTCGGGCCCGCGAGACTAAAGTGAGGGCATATTCAGTCCCTGGAGGTGAATGCTGATGTCGTCGACAACTCAGATGCGGAGCAACTCGCCTGGCGATGGTGCGTCTGCAGGCCCGCGGTCGGTTCGCTCGCCGCGCGGTGTGGAAATTTCCTGCAAGGGTTGGCAGCAGGAAGCCGCCCTGAGGATGCTGCACAACAACCTCGATCCGGATGTGGCGGAAAAACCGGACGAATTGATCGTTTACGGCGGGACCGGCAAGGCAGCTCGTTCATGGCCGGATTTTGATCGGATCGTCCGTGCGTTGCGCGAACTTGGAAATGACGAGACGCTCCTTGTGCAGAGCGGGCGTGCAGTCGGAATCGTGCGGACGCACGAGGCCGCGCCGCGCGTGCTGATCGCAAATTCGCTGCTTGTTCCGAATTGGGCAACGTGGGACGAATTCCGACGCCTCGAGGCGATGGGTCTGACCATGTACGGCCAGATGACTGCCGGCAGTTGGATCTATATCGGCACGCAGGGGATCCTTCAGGGCACTTACGAGACGTTCGGCGCGGCGGCGCGGCGTCACTTCAACGGCGATCTGGCGGGCCGGCTGGTGGTGACCGCGGGCCTGGGCGGCATGGGCGGCGCGCAGCCGATGGCGGCGACGATGAACGGCGCGAGCTGTCTGTGCGTGGAAGTGGATTCACATCGGATCCGTCGCCGGCTGGAAACGAAGTATGTGATGGAGTCGACCGACAGCCTGGACGACGCACTGAAGCGTCTGGACGCCGCTCGGCGCGCGAAGCGGGCGCTGTCGGTGGCCCTGCTTGGGAATGCGGCGGATGTGATACCGGAGTTGGCGCGCCGCGGTGTCGTGCCTGACTTGCTGACGGATCAGACGAGCGCGCATGATCCGCTCGCAGGCTATGTTCCGCACCAGGTGTCCTATGCCGAGGCGTTGGCACTTCGGGCGAAGGACCCTGATCGGTATGTCAAGTTCAGTGTTGAGTCGATGGGTGTTCATGTGAGCGCGATGCTGGACCTCCAGCGGCGCGGCGCGATCACGTTTGACTACGGCAACAACATCCGCGCAGAGGCGGTGAAGGCCGGCGTACGGAACGCCTTCGATATCAAAGGCTTCGTGCCGGAGTACATTCGGCCCTTGTTCTGTGAAGGCGCCGGTCCGTTTCGGTGGTGTGCGCTTTCCGGCGATCCGTCGGACATCGCGGAGACGGACCGGGTGATCCTGGAGTTGTTTCCGGGCAATGCGCACCTGGCGCGGTGGATTCGGATGGCGGGTGAGCAAATCGCATTTCAGGGATTGCCGGCGCGGATCTGCTGGCTCGGCTATGGTGAGCGGGCGCGCGCCGGGCTGGCTTTCAACGAGTTGGTGCGGACGGGCAAGGTGAAGGCACCGATTGTGATCGGACGTGACCATCTGGATTGCGGCAGCGTCGCTTCGCCCAATCGAGAGACCGAGGGGATGCTCGACGGCAGCGATGCCATCGCGGATTGGCCGATACTCAATGCGTTGGCGAACACGGCATGCGGGGCGAGTTGGGTCAGTGTGCATCACGGCGGCGGTGTGGGTATTGGAATGAGCATCCATGCGGGAATGGTGACCGTGGCCGATGGCACGGAGTCGGCGCGCCAGCGACTTGAGCGCGTGTTGACCTGCGATCCGGCGATGGGTGTGTTCAGGCACGTTGACGCGGGGTACGAACGGGCGGATGAGGTGGCGCGCGAGCGCGGCGTCAAGGTGCCGCAATAACGTTTTGCTTGCCGCCGCGGTCCGGTTGGCTCAGGAATTATGCGCCCGCGCGGGTTTTCGAGGCTCGACTGGCGCGACTGTTGAACCGATAGAATCTCGACCGTCTTCATCGATTCGTTGACGGTGTTCCGGTCCGTCGGATTGAAGGGGGTGTGGATCGGTCCTAGAATTCGGCGGATGTCGGTGCGTCTGACCGGAGAAACCATTCAGACGTGTGCGGCGCGGCGGAATTATTCGCGAACGAAGACGGCGATCACGGCGTATGGCATCCGTCGCCGGAGTTTGGGAATCAGGGGTGAGTTGAAACGCGCAACAAGTGCCGATGCCGGATCGCGGAGGGCGACCGACGGCACGCTGTCATGGAAAGGCGGCTGACATGTTTGAGAGATTTACGGACCGTGCACGGAAAGTCATGGCCCTCGCCAATCAGGAGGCACAGCGGTTCAACCACGAGTACATCGGGACCGAGCACATCCTGCTTGGCCTGGTCAAGGAAGGCAGCGGCGTTGGTGCGAACGTCCTCAAGAATCTTGAAGTCGATTTGCGCAAGGTTCGGCTCGAGGTCGAGAAGCTTGTAAAAAGCGGACCCGACATGGTTACGATGGGCAAGCTGCCGCAGACGCCACGCGCAAAAAAGGTGATCGAGTACGCGATCGAAGAGGCCCGTAATCTCAATCATAACTACGTCGGGACGGAGCATCTGTTGCTCGGCCTGCTGCGCGAGCAGGATGGCGTGGCCGCGCAGGTGCTGATGAATCTTGGCATCAAGCTCGAGGAAGTCCGCGAAGAGGTCCTGAACCTTCTGGGTGCGGGCGTGGAGAACGAAGAAGGTCAGGCCCAGCCGACAGCGACGGAAGGCGGCCCGCGCAAGGGCGGCAAGTCCCGCACGCCGGCGCTCGACTCGTTTGGCCGTGATCTGACGGAAATGGCGCGGCAGGAGAAGCTCGATCCGGTAATCGGCCGCAAGGATGAGATTGAGCGGCTGCTGGTGGTGCTGTGCCGCCGGTACAAGAACAACCCGGTATTGCTGGGTGAAGCGGGTGTCGGCAAGACGGCGATCGTCGAGGGGCTGGCTCAGCGGATTGTCAGTGGCGACGTGCCCGAAATTCTCACTGACAAGCGGATCGTCGTGCTCGATCTGGCGATGATGGTTGCCGGCACGAAATACCGCGGCCAGTTCGAAGAGCGTATCAAGGCGGTGATGAACGAGGTCCGCCGGGCGCGTAACATCATCCTGTTCATCGATGAGTTGCACACGCTGGTCGGCGCCGGCGGCGCAGAGGGTGCGATTGATGCATCGAATGTTCTGAAGCCAGCGTTGTCGCGCGGTGAGATTCAGTGCATTGGTGCGACGACGCTCGATGAGTATCGCAAGTACATCGAAAAAGACGGCGCCTTGGAGCGCCGCTTCCAGCAGATCATCGTCGAACCGCCGAACGCGAGCCAGACCGCGGAGATTCTGAAGGGGCTGCGCGATCGATACGAGGCGCACCATCGCGTGCAAATCACCGATGGCGCGCTGCTGGCGGCAGTTGAGCTCTCGATGCGGTACATTCCGTCTCGCGTTCTGCCGGACAAGGCGATCGACGTCATCGACGAGGCCGGTGCGCGAGTGCGACTGAGGGCCATGACCAAGCCGGCGAAGTTGATGGATCTTGAGGAGGAGATCAAGCGGCTGAACGTCGAGAAGGATGAGTCAGTCCGTGGCGCGGACTACGAACGCGCTGCCGATCTGCGCGACAAGGCACAGAAGCTGAAGGAAGAGAAAGACACGCTCGAACGCGAGTGGCAGAACCGTCGCGGCGAGATCGACGGCATCGTGGATGAGGAGATCATCGCCGAGGTCGTGAGCCTGATGACCGGCGTTCCGCTGACGCGGCTCGAAAAGGAAGAAGCCGAACGGCTGCTTGAGCTTGAAGCGGAGTTGCACAAGCGCGTCATCAGTCAGGACGAGGCGATCAGTGCAGTGTCGCGAAGCGTGCGGCGATCACGCAGCGGCCTGAAGGATCCGAATCGGCCGATGGGCAGTTTCATCTTCATCGGCCCGTCCGGCGTGGGTAAGACGCTGCTTGCGAAGAGCTTGGCGAATTTCCTGTTCGGCTCCGACGATGCACTGGTTGTGCTCGACATGTCGGAGTACATGGAAAAGCACAATGTCAGCCGGCTGGTCGGTGCCCCTCCCGGATACGTCGGATACGAAGAAGGCGGTCAGTTGACCGAACGGATTCGCCGCCGGCCGTATGCAGTCGTGTTGCTAGACGAAATCGAGAAGGCGCACCCGGACTGCTTCAATATGCTCCTTCAGATCATGGAAGAAGGCCGGTTGACGGACTCCTTCGGCCGTCATGTGGACTTCCGCAATACGATCCTGATCATGACGAGCAACATCGGTGCGGACAAGATTACGCATCAGACGACATTCGGTTTCGAAAAGCGCGACGAGGACACGAGTTATGAACGCATGGTCGAAGTCCTCAAGCAGGAGTTGGAAGGTTACTTCCGGCCGGAGTTCCTGAACCGCGTTGATGAAATCGTTGTGTTCCGCAAGCTCCAGCATGAGCAGTTGGTATCCATCGTGGAGCTGGAGCTGAACAAGGTCGCGAAGCGGCTCAAGGAGCGGGGGTTCACTTTGGAAGTTCAGGACTCCGCGAAGGAACTGCTGCTTGAAAAGGGCACCGACGAGAAGTTCGGCGCGCGGCCTTTGCGCCGGGCGATCGAGCAGTTGCTCGAGGATCCGATCAGCGAAGGCCTCCTGCGGCGGCACTTTGCAGGCAAAAACCGCATCATCGCTTCGGCCGTCGAAGGTCCCGACGGCAAGAAGAAACTGAACCTCGAAGCGGTTGACAGCGGCGATTCCAAGCCCGCATTGGCGGGCGCGGGCGCCGAAGCGACGTGACCTGGCCAGGTTCGTGAGGTTTGGGGATTTGTCGCTGCGGCAGGTCACCTTCAGTCAGATCAGTAAATAAGGATCGCACGGCCCTGAAGAGATTGCTCTTCGGGGCCGTTTTCTGCGCTTCGATGGCTTTCGGGCCGTACTGCCCGGTGGAAGATGTGTGAGGAATGCTCCATGGCCGGCTCCTGTGGGGCTTCCTTCGGAGACTGCCCGAGCCGGATTTTACTTGGTGGTTGGATCGGGTAATGTTTCTGCCCGACCGCTATTCGCTTGAGTGTGGTCGTAATCGGGACATGGAACGGGGTTCCAGGATGCTGCTGGGTCGTGTCATCGGGACCGTGGTGAATTGCGAAGTCTATGAAGGCTTGCGCGGTGTGCCCATGCTGATCGTGCAGCCGTTGGACAAACGGCGTGCCGAAGTCGGAACGCCGATTGTTTGCTGCGACGCGACGCGCATGGCGGGGCCGGGGGAATTGATTTACTACGAGGGTGGACGCGAAGCGGCGATGGCGCTGGATCCGGCCTTTGTGCCGGTGGATCACAGTATCATCGGAATCGTGGATGCCATTGAAGTTGGGAATGACTGAATGGCGGTCCTGTTTGTCGGCCGTCACCGTTGGTTGAGGGCGTTCGGATGCTACTTGGAATCGTGGCCGGATCGATGCACGCGACGATTCAGCATCAGTTTTATCACGGCAAGCGATTGTTGGTGGTTGACCTCGCGGACGCCGATTGGGCTCGGACGGGGGAGTACCTCATCGCGGTCGACGCCGTTGATTCCGGGATCGGTGATCGGGTCCTGGTTTTGGACGAAGGGAATGGCGCTCGGCAGGTGTTGTCCGATCCGGCCGGTCCGGTGCGATCGGTCATTGTGGGAATTGTGGATACAGTGAGTCTTTGATAATTGCTAAGGCGATGCCTGATTGTCACGTAACCTTCGATTGGGAATAAGTTTCGGGTTTTTCAGTTGATATCTTTCGTGTTGCCTCACGCCGGCAGTGATTGCAAGTGTCGCGTCAATCTGGAGATAAGTCAGAAATTACGATTGACATTCTTCAGCGGTGTCACGAAGATTCCCGAACTTAGAGGTAAGCAGCGCGGCTTGGGAGTGTGCTCAGGCCGTTGCCAACGATAAGCGAGTGGAAGTCGAGAGACGATTTGGGCATTATTCGGAGGACACCATAATGCGACGTCAGTGGATTCTGGCTGCACTGTTTGCAGTGTCAGCTTGCGGCGCGTCGGTTGCGTTCGCACAAGATGAAGGTGGAACCACTTCCACCGAGACGACCGTCACCGAGACACGAACTACGGAGACGACAGGCTGCGACAGCATTACGGTGCGCGGCCTGAAGATCGGTGAGAAGAAGATCGAGCTCTGCATTCCGGTCTTCGAGACCTATGAGTTTGAAGCACCGGTAGGCTACCGGGGTGTGGACGACTTCTTCGTCGTTCGTGAAGCGAACTCGAACGTCCGGCAGGGTCAGTTCCAGATTGAGACAAAGGTCGATTTCTGGGCGACACACAAGTCGGGTCGCGGTCGGGATGACGATTTCAAGATCACGCCGAGCGTGAAGTATGGTATTACTGATCAGATCAACGTTGAGCTCGAAGTGCTCCCGATCAACCTGTTTGACGGCACAGAGATCAACGGCGTCAGCGGTTCGAACGACGGCACGGGTGATTTGAACCTGAAGCTGTTTTTCCAGCTTGTCTGCGAGAAGGATCTGATTCCGGCCGTCGCGCTGTGGTCTGAGACCCGGATTCCGACGGGTGAAGGATCTGAGAAGATGGACCAGACCGTCCATTTGAACCTGACCAAGACCGTTTGCAAGAACGTTCGCTGGCACTATCAGAGCTACATTCGCTCGGCAAATGGCGCTCGCGGCGATGGCGACCGCGATTGGGGCTGGAACGATCCCTGGTATTATCGCGATCGACGACATGGCGACGAGGAAGGCATTGGTGACCGCCGACACTTCCAGTGGGGCATCGGCACCGGCTTCGATTATCAGATCAATGAGTGCAATCTGCTCGTGCTGAACTACATGAATCGGAGCAGCAACTACTACGGCAACGCAAATTCGAACGTGATCGGCGCTGGTTGGGTGCATCACCTGAGCGACAAGCAGCAACTTATGGTCGGCATCGACTATGATGACAATCATGGAGATGCCGAAGGCGCACGCTGGACCACCAAGGCCCAGTGGTCGATCGCTTTCTGATCGAACTGTTCGCCGGTATTTGCGGACGAAATCTATCGACGCCCCCGTTCGGAGTGAAGCCGGCGGGGGCGTCGTCGTTTACTCCCAAGGGGGCGTCCGGGGGTTCAGGAGCCCGGCGGTGGATTCAAAATCGACTCAGGCCGCGCAAATCGGCTCAGGGCGTTCATGGTAGAATATGTCACATTCGGCGGTCTGGTGGTAAGCGCTGGTCTTGGTGTGATGCTTGCCGCATTCCAGTTACCGGGAACCTGGTTGATTCTGGCAACCGCGACGGCCTATGACTGGTATCACAGTTGGACGCCAATCGGTTGGAAGTGGCTTTCCCTGCTATGTGCCGCGGCGATCGCGGCGGAGTTGTTCGATTTTTCGGCCGGATTGATTGCGGCGCGGCGGGCGGGAGCGAGCCGACGAGCGGCCTTCGGCGCATTGATCGGCGGATTTATCGGCATGATCGCTTTTTCCGTTCCGATTCCACTCCCGGGGGTCGGCGCGATCGTCGGCGGTCTGGTCGGGTGCTTCATGGGAGCACTGCTTGCGGAATTGAGCCTGCGAAAGGAGCTTTCCGTCGGCTTGCGAATCGGGCTTATTGCAACGATCGGCCGGGTGATCGGCATGACCGCCAAAACGACAGCGGCGATGATGATCGGCGGCTCGGTTGTGTCACTTGGGGGTTGGTTCGTTTTCGGGTCGTAGCCCGACTCGGATGGAGTGGCTTTTCATGCGGGTGAACTTAGGGAGAGTTCGAGTGCCTGCGGCCCGTGCCCGTCGAATTTTCTGTGTTGTTGCGTTGTTCACAATGACTGGGGCGCTGGGATCCGCGGGCTGGGCTGACGACAATCAAACGGATTCGCGAAGCGCGCCACCGACGACCCAGGCCGTGGTTGGATCGTCCGCGACAACCACCACCAAACCGAGCGATGATGCGCAAGTTCGCCGTCTGGTTTCACAACTGGGGGCCGCCGATTTTAAGATGCGACAGGCCGCCCAGCATGAATTGGAGCGACTGGGCGAACGAGCGATGCCGGTGCTCGTCGAGTTTGTCGGCGATGCGAATTCCGAAATCGCCAATCGGGTGGGCTCGTTGATCAGGCGACCGCGCGACGCGACGCTTCGCGTGGAGACAGCCGCCAAGTTGTTGGCGACGGCCGATCCGGATTGGATGGAGAAGGGTGTTTACATGGTGTTTGAAACACCGGTCTCGGACTGCGAGTTGCTGGCCGCGAAACTGGATCAGTCGCGGGGTCGCGATCGGGCGATTCTGATGCCTGTTGTCGCGCAATTGCGGATGTGGCGAAGCATGGTGGTTCGGTTTGAGGAGCGACAGGCGAGGCTCCTGGACGAGAATCGCACGGCGGTAGCGGACAAGGAAAGACGCCTGCATGAGGAATCCATGTACTACCAGGCCGAGGCCGCGTACTGGATGGCAGTGGATGCGTCCGAAGAATACAGCGACGCGTCGGGACAAGTCAGTGAATCAACCACGCAACCGGCAACGTCGAGGCCTGTCGAAGGCAAGTGACGGGGTTAACTTGTCCGACTCGGCGCCAAGGGCCGGTCGTATGTTCAAATCGGTCGGGTTTCAGTTGTCCCGTTGTGTCCGCTGATCCTGGAGTCGCATGGATGGGCGAGTCTGTTCGTCAGCGGATTCTCTTCACGGGTCGTGTGCAAGGCGTCGGATTCCGGCAGACGACCTGCCTGATCGCACGTCATCACGCTGTCACGGGCTACGTTCGAAATCTACCTGACGGCCGCGTGGAGGCCGTGGTTGAGGGGGAGTCGGCCGCGATTGACTCGTTCCGCGCCGCAGTGGTCGACGAAATGCGCGGGTTCATTCGAGACGTTCGGTCAGAATCAGGCGAGGCGTCCGGCGAGTTTGAAGGATTTCGGGTCCGGTATTGACGAGGCGGGTTGATCGAGGCGCGGCTGTGGAAAGGATTTGCATGTCTTGTCGGTAGTCAATTGTCGCAGCGGCAAGAGGCGTTATAATTAGGGATTGCAGCCGACGCCCCTCCGCGATCGTCGGCGTTTTTCGTGCGCGGGTCAGCCGTACTGCCACGAAGTTGATCCATCCGCTCGCAGCTGTAGCTTCCTATCGGCACGGTCGCGTGTATCCAGCGACGACCGATGGTCGAAAAGTCTCTCCGACGGATTTCATCGCCGGGGAGCCTTGCCGGTCCGGATTTGTACGGTGGGCCGGCCTGCTGAGCGGACGCTTGATTTGGGTAGAGGCATTTTCCGTTGCTAGTGTGAGATCGCGTGGGCGCAGTTGCGAGCGGTCTCTTTTTCGCGTGTCAGGCGAGCGGCATCACCGCCTGCGTTGAATTGCAAATCGAGAAACAGAATCATGGCAGAAGTTGTTACTGAGTCATTGTTGCGTGTCCTGGAAATGGGAGAAGGCGGATTTGGTCATTTGCGCGATCCCGCGACGAATTATTCCGCGGCGGGCAACAGCCCGCAGATCGGACGCGATCTGATTCAGAAGTTCCGGCTTCGCGGCGGCGAACCAATCGTCTTCTTCCGAAACCAGGTGCAGAATCTGCGAGGTCGTCCGACGCTGACACGAATCGAAACAATCGCGGGACTCACTCCGCCCGCCTATGCTTCCAAACGTTCCTTCGACGAACTCGAAGTGGTCCATCCATCCGAATCCCTCCGCTTCGAGACGCCTGATGGTCCCATGTCGATGCGGATCATCGATCTGTTTGCGCCGATTGGCAAAGGACAGCGTGCGCTGATCGTCGCGCCGCCCCGTACCGGAAAGACGACGCTCCTTCAGCAGATGTCCTCCGGGATTCGCAAGAACCATCCGGAAACATTGCTAATGATGCTGCTGGTCGACGAGCGGCCGGAAGAGGTGACCGAGATGAAGCGTTCGGTGTGCGATGCCGGCGCGGGCTGGGAAAAGGGATTTCCGGAGGTCGTGTTTTCCAGCAACGACCACGAGGCGAAGAGCCACGGCAGAATCAGCCGGTTCATGATCGAGCGCGCGAAGCGTTATGTGGAGATGGGCCGGGATGTGGTCATCCTGCTGGATTCGCTGACGCGGCTGGGACGGGCATTCAATAATCTTGTCGGATCAAGTGGCCGGACGATGACGGGCGGCCTTGACATTCGGGCATTGGAAATCCCCAAGCAGCTGTTCGGCTCGGCGCGGAAGATCGAGCATGGCGGCAGCCTGACGATTATCGCGACGGTTCTCGTTGAGACAGGCAGCCGTATGGACGATTTCATTTTTCAGGAGTTCAAGGGCACAGGCAATATGGAACTTGTGCTTTCGCGTGAGCTGGCGAACCTGCGAATCTGGCCGGCGATGAATCTGGCGGAGAGCGGAACGCGCAAGGAGGAGATGCTTCTCGGCGCGGCGAATTATGAGAAAGTGTCGCGCGTGCGTCGTCGATTGATGTCGCTTCCGCCCGTAAAGCAGATGGAGACGATGCTCGAGGAACTCGGGAAATACCCCTCCAATGCCGAGTTTCTGCGGAATCTCGCCTGAGTTCGTGCCGTCGTAAGGCGACTCGCGGGCGCGTGCCCAACTATCGGGCTGCCGCGATCGGAATGCGCATCGGCGACGATTGAATCGGCTTCGAGGGGTCGGGACGAGTCACGGTTGGGCCGGCGAATTCGAGCAGATCCGCCACGCCATGCGCGGCACGGAGCCTGTCGAGAATATGCAGGTCTCTCCGATCGAACTGTCGTCGGAAGATGAGCTCGCTGAGCAGGCGTCGAATGCGATCGCATCGGGCCGAATCGATTTCCCGCCGAAGTGTCATTTTCTCCACGCCGTCTGATTCGTACATCACGTCGAGTCCCGTGGTGACTCCGGCGCCGACGGAGTGTGTCGGTTTGTTCCACGCCAGCGATTCAATCAGCACGGTCGAGTTGATTCCCACGACGGCGTCGGCATGCTGAATCCATGAGTGCAGGAATCCCTCTGTGGTCACCATCAGGTTGGGTCGCGGCGAGATGGCGACATCGGAGAATTGGGGATGTGGCCGCACGACGAACCGCTCATTGGGAAATTTCCATGAAAGTGCCGTGACAAAGGCATTCATGGATGGATAGGGCGAAGCAAGCGTGATATTCACGTCACGCTCGTCCTGCAGCGGAACGAAGATGTATCCATTGCGGCAGAATTCGGCACGCGGTTCCGAAAGTGAGCAGGCCGGATCGCCTACCGCACGGCCCGGCGTTTTCGAGAGTTGCTGATTTCGCCATTGATCGAGCCATTCATCGAGACCCGGGTGAATTGCAACGCGGGAGAGGTCCAGCCTGCGGATGGAACTGCGGGCATTGGTGCCCTCGAGATCGAAGTACATCGTCGTTGATTGAGGCAGCCATCCCAGCTCGGCGTAGCGAATCGGAATCCGGCGTTCCTCCGCAAACCGCTTTGTGATTTGATGGGCGTCGGTCGCGCCGTTCCAGAGAAACATGACGTCCGGTCTCATCTGGTCGAGCAGTTGGCCGAAGTCGCGATGATCCTCCCGGATGAACTTCCGATCGGCACGGATGGAATCGAGTCCTTTTACGGCCCTTGGGTGACAGACATACCAGCTTTCCACGCCGATCTCGCGCAGCGTGTTGCCCATCGTCGCAAAGAACCGGGCGACGGCGTGGCATCGTTCCGGCCTGTCATTAAAGCCGACTGCGATGGGGAACACGATTCTCAGTTGTTTTGGGGTCACGGTTCGGCGAGCGTGTTCGCGCGCGGGAGCGCCGTGGGCGATGGCCGCCTCCGAAACGTCGCGGTTGACGAAACTGTTGGCGCCGATGACGGCGTGATCGGCGATGTTGACGCCCGCGGCGATGGTGGTGTTAGCGCCGATCCACACGTCGCGGCCGATGACCGTGCGACGCTTGGAGAGCGGCTGATGCTGGATCGGGAAGGCAAGGTCAATCTGATGGGTGGTGCTCAGGATGACCACGTTTGGACCGAGACAAGTCAATTCCCCCACGGTGACATCGCCGTTGCCCTGAATCCAGTTGTTCACGCCGACGACGGCTTCGGGTCCGATGTGAACGACACCCTCGTCGTGGACTTCGATGTGAGCGTTGTCACGAATCTGGCACCCTGCCGCGAGGATGAGCGTGGCGTTGGGGCCGACGTCGAACCGGGCAGTCGATGCAACACGAGCGTCGGGATGCCGCTGAATATTGGTTCGTCGCTGAATGGCCGATTGGTCCTGCACTTCCGATGCGGGGACGGTTGCGATGGGCGAATCAGCCATGCGAGCGCGGGCCGGCAGGGTGTCGACCGGTTTTATCGCCTGCGGTTCGGCGGGCGGTGAATCGGGCAACCTGCCGGAGAGCCAACGTTCGACAAACACATCTCGATTTCGCTTCTGAAAATTGCCGAATTCTGCGGCGAGCTGCTCTCGCTTGATGTGCGACGTCGATTTCTCCGGACCGAGATCGTGGTGTCCGTGAGGGATCGGGCAGATCCCGAGTTGCCAGCCGCTGGATTTGGCGCGAATCGCGAGATCCGTGTCCTCGTAGTAGCCCGGCGTGAAAACTTCGTCGAAGAGACCGATCTCGTCGATCATGGACTGCCGGATAATGCACAACGAACCGGAGATGCTGTCGAATCGTCCGTCGCGAAGTTCATCGGCGTCAGCCAGGCGGCACCAGCCGAGGCGTTCAGCAGGTTCACGTTGGTAGATGACGCCGGTTGGACCGGCAATTCCAACTTTGGGCCGTGCGTCCATGAAACTGACAAGTGAGTCGAGCCAGCGGTTGTCGTGAAATACGAGGTCGCTGTTGAGCGTAACGAGAAACCGCGGGTCGAACCGCTCGATCGCCCTCCTGTGCAGCAGGTTGTGCCCAGCCGGGTATCCGATGTTGCGTTCAAGGCGTACAAGCGTGACGCGATCTTCGTGCGCCGCTGCGAATCGGCCAAGCAGATCCGCTGTGGAGTCTCCGGAGCCTTGATCGAGTATGAACAGCCTCCATGACTTCAGTTCAGAGATGCCGGATTGAAGCGATTCAAGCAGCCGGGAGACCGCCTCATGTGCGTCCCAGACCAGTAAAGTGATGAGTGCGTCGATTGGAGTTCGGCGATGGCCGTAAAGTCTGTGTACAGTGAGTCCGGAGGTCTGCAACGCGCCCCGGCGTTCCCAGATGTCGTTCTCATGCAGCCATGAACTAATGACGACGTGGCGGGCGTCGAGACCTGCGACATCATCCGGCCCGACGATCGGCCAGCCCCAAAGGGTCTTGCCATGATGAGCCGGGTCGTCGTCGATGACGGCAACGATCTCAACGGGGGACTCCGCCCAGACATCGGCCAGAGCACGGGT
The DNA here is from genome assembly GCA_019636475.1 of Phycisphaerae bacterium. Classification (NCBI taxonomy): domain Bacteria; kingdom Pseudomonadati; phylum Planctomycetota; class Phycisphaerae; species Phycisphaerae bacterium. Next base: position 687,318 of record JAHBXN010000001.1, on the reverse strand, counting down.
GTGTCGTCCCGCACCATAGATTGCGACCGAACCGGCGTCGCGCCGAGCGATTTCGTTGAGCAGCGTCTTCAGTCGCGCTCCGGCGTCGGTCGGTACGGTCAGCTCACCTGGGGTGTCGACGCCGGGTCGGCCGCCGGCTTCGGCCAGCACCGGTTGCGTGGTCGGCCAGGGTCGGGGCGCTGCGGATTCGACTTGTTGAAAGATACGTTCGATTTCGACGGCGTGCTGATCGAGATCGTATAGATCCCTGATCGTCGTCGCGGCCGCTCCAGAAAGCGCGGCGAGGCGCGTCGGGTCGGCCGCGAGTGACTCGATGCACGCAGCCGCGGAATTCATGTCGCCGATGGGGAAGGTGCGACCGTTGCAGCCGTCTCGGATGACGTCGCCGACTCCGCTTTCGACGGCGGAGACGACCGGCACGCAGCCTGCGGCCATGGCTTCGAGCATTGCGACGCTGAGACCTTCGTGTGCGGACATGAGCAATGCGATATCGGCCCAGTGCCACAGCTCGTGCATCTGCTGGGGCGGACGTGCGGATTCGAATTGAATCGTCGCGCATTGACGAACCGCCGATTGACCGCGGCCGCGCTCATGCTTCCAATCCGTGATCAGCCGATTGAGTTCTGCAGTGACGGGGCCGTCGCCGACGATTCGCATCTCGAATGCGATGCCGCGCGCGTAAAGATTGTGAGCAAGCGACGGCAGATCGAGAACGCGCTTCGCAATCTGGTCGATTCTGCCTCCGTACGCGAGGCGGATGGGACGGCCGGCTGCCGGGCCCCGTGACGTGTCGCGAGGCGATGGAACACCGTGCGGGATGAATCGGATGTCATTACTGCGATTGTTGATGCGCGAGCGAAGGTTCTGTGTGCATGTCGTCGAGTTGGTGATGAACGCATGGGCGATCGGCGCATATCGGCTCAGCAGGGTGTATTCGTAGGGATGATCGCTGTGGTTCCATGCCACGACGCGGAGCTGTTCGGCCTGCGACATTGCGAGTGCCGCAGTGATGGCATAACTTTGTTCCAGCAGGGCCGGCAGGATGATCGAAGGCGTCGCGGTGCGGTACGCCGCGGTCCACCGCGACCAGTTCTCGCGATGGTGCAGCGATGGAGCACGCAGCAGCGTGAAGCGCGGGTGCCGCGGAAGGGCGGCAGGCTCAAGCTCAATGTACCCGGGGGGAGCGTCGTGCAGGACCCAGTTTACGCGTCGGGGTGTTTTCTCAAGAAGGTGTTCGGTGAGTCGCAAGGCCCAGGCCGTGAAGCCCCCGACAGTGAATCCGACGGGCATTGAGAAAGTGACAGGCCAGTCTTGCATGGGCAGCTTGGGAGCAGGGTCCGTTCCGGGCGACCGCCGTTTCGGCGGTGAATTCGCACCCTGAAATATCGACGAATTGAGCGACACGGAATGAAGTGCGATTGCGACCGAGCGCGGTTTCAAGCCGTCGCGCGGTGCGTCCCGATAAGTTCTTGTGGCAACGGGTGTTTGGCTGGTTCAAATGAGCGAGACGGCCCGGCCTCATTGAGTCGTGAGCGAGGCGTGGAGGACGCGGATGCGGATGCCGCGCGCATCGTCTGAGCGTCACGTGTGATCGTTTGGGGTCAAGTCAGTTGGGAACGGGTGCATCCATCACGCGCGATCAGTTGCTCACGCTGGGGCGGGAGGGGGACAGCGTCGCATTCGTCAATATCGCGACCTATGCGCTGAATCAAGACCCGTCAGACGACGAAATTCGACTTATGCTCCTGCAGCATCTTGCGCAATGGGGGCTGATCGCGCGGGCGGCCACGATTTGCGAGGGATTCACGCCACCAATGCGAGATCGCGCAGAAATTGCCGATCTCATGAATCAGTTTCGTTCTCTTCAGCATGCCGGCGCAGCAAACTGGGAGAATCATCGCGCGACCTTTGAAGCCAACATGGCCGTGGCTCGGTCGCGACACGAATGGCCAGGGGAGGTTGCTGCGGCCTGGCAAGCCCACGGAGCATCGCTTGACCTGCATCGAACGCGCGATGGCGAATGGATGGTGTGCGAGCCGGCTGCCGGGGCGGTCGGATCGTGGCGGCCGGTGTTTGGACGCCTTCGCGTCGGTGCGACGGCGGAGGAGCTTCGGGCCGGTTTCTCGGGGAGGATTCTGGCGGCGATCGCGTTTGACGGGGTCGGGCTTGGATGGCCGGTCGGTTCTTACTACGAAGCGACGCGCGACACGATGTTGGGCGCGAGTCCGATGTTGTTCGTGGTGGAGCCAAGCCTGCTGGGTCTGGCCGTTTCGATGCATTTGCACGATTGGCGGGAGATCATTGCGGACGGGCGGGTTGTCTGGTGCGTGGGCACGAAAGCGTCAGATCGGTTTGAGTCAGAGCTGATTGCTCGGCCGCATGTGCCGTTACCGCAGAATGTGGTGGTGTCTCCATCGTGGCAGACGTGCGGTGATCGAAATGTGCGATCGATTGTGGAGGCTGTGCGCAAACGGGTCTCGGGCGAACATGCAAACATGAAGGATGAATTACGTGCGGCACGGTCAGGGCGGGACGTCGCATGGTGGGCAGCCCGTTACCGCGAGGCGATGGCGGCCGTCAAATCAAGCACCCGACTCGGTCGCTGTTCGGCTGCGCGGCAGGAAGGGCGACCGTTTCGCGTGCTGGCAATGACGAGCCGGTTTACGACGGTGTTACAGTATTCAACGCGTGACGCGATGGAAGCACTGGCGGGGATCGGCTGCGAGACGCGAACGCTGATCGAACGCGATGCACAGAGTTACCTGGCGCCGAACCAGACATTGAAAATGATTCGCGAATTCGACCCGGACCTGATTTTCATGATTGATCACACCCGGCGATCGCAGGCCGATCATTTGATCGAGCACGTGCCGGTCGTGACTTGGATACAGGATCGCCTGTCATGGTTGTACGACGAGCAGGCCGGCCGCTCGATGGGGCCGCTCGATTTCTGCATGGGACAGGGATCGGATGAACTGGTACGGCGTTACGGCTATCCGGCGGACCGGTTCCTCCCGTGTGACATGGCGACGCACACCGCTTCGCTTGTGCCGCGAGCGGATCGACCTGATCCAGACAAATTCGACTGCGACATTGCGTATGCAACGCATGCGTCGGAGACGCCGGAGGTATTTCACGCGGCGGTGCGCGAGCGCGTGGAATCCCCCGCGGTGCGGCAGCTTTTCGATGCCGTGTACGAAATGATTCGGGCGCGGTCGATCCGTGGCGACTTGAACGGATCGCTGAAATGTGAATCGCTTGTACAGCGCGCGTCCGATGCCATGGGCGGGACGGCGAGTCCGGAGATGATCGACCGAATCGCATCCGAGTTTGCGAGGCCGCTCTGTGATCGCTTCCTTCGTCATGAGACGATCGGCTGGGCGGCCGATTGGGCGGAGCGGACGGGCGGCCGGCTTCATCTGTACGGCAACGGCTGGGATCGGCATCCTCGGTTTGCACGATTTGCGCGAGGGGCCCTGTCTCATGGTTGGGAACTGGGCGCCGCGTTTCGTCGGGCGCGAGTGAATCTGCACGCCGGAAACAATTGCGCGCTGCATCAGCGTGTCCTCGACGGGCTGGCGGCCGGCGGTTTCTTCCTGATCCGTAAGCATGGTGCGGATGTGTCCCATCGCGTGGCTCGGGCGATTTACGAACACCTGAAAGTGACCGGTGCGACGCTTCCGGCGGAGGTTCGTGACGAGAATCTTCCCGAAAGCCTGCGAGCCGAGTACATCGAACTTCGACGCTACAACGGATTTGATAAGAACGAGCCGTTTGTACAGACGCATCAACACTGGGAGCAGTACGAGCGTATTTTTGTCACCGGAGCGGTCCAACTGGCCGGCCAGGTCTGGCCGGATCTGGATCGGGTGGTGTTTGCGACTGCCGAGGAGTTTGAGGAGCGTGTGAACTACTTTATGACGCAAATCGAGGAGCGAGAGGCCATTGCGTCTGCGATGCGATGTCGAGCGGTCGAGAAGTTTGGATACGAGTCCTTGATGAGGCGGATGCTTTCCTGGATGACCGATCGATTGTCCGAAGCGTCTCGCTCCGGGATCTCAAGGGATGTCGGCGAGGCACCTGTTAGAAAATGCGAAGTGGCTCGTCGTGGTGAAGCCGGCGTCGGTGCCGCGATCGTCTCAGGAGTCTGACGTCATGAATTTGTTCGACGTGACGGTCATCGTTCCGACGCACGGACGCGCGACGAAGCTGACACGCTGCCTGTCGTCGCTTACCAGGCAGAAGCTGCCGCCGGGCGTTCGACTTGAGTGCATCGTTGCGATCGATGGAGGCGTTGAGAGCCGGTTCGAGCAGCCCCGAGAGCTGCCGGCTGAGACGCTTGTGCTGCAATTGCCGCGAATCGGCGCGGCGGCGGCCCGAAACGCGGCCCTTCGCAAGTCGAGGGGGCGCATCGTGATATTCACCAATGACGACACCTATGCGCATTGCGACTGGGTAAAGGAACATCTGGCGGCTCACGAGATCATCGGCCGGCCGGGAATGGTGTTGGGCGAGACGCGATGGATGGACTGGCCGGACGCAAACGTGATGGACGGGCTTGTGCGAGATACGTCCATGATCTTCTTCTACGACAGATTGGAGAGCGGGCGGTCATACGGGTTCCGGCAGTTCTGGACATGCAATGCGTCGGCGCCGCGGGACATGATTGATGCGGTTGGTGGATTCGAGGAGCGATTGCGGCCATATCTATTCGAAGACATCGAGCTTGCGTTTCGAATTGAGCAATCGACGGGCTGCGGCGTGTATTATCACTCTGCGGCAGCCAACGTGCATGATCATCGCGTGACGTGGGCCGATTACTGTCATCGGGAAGCCTGTCTCGGACGAATGGCCGGCCGATTGGGTGCGGTGAATCCGGCATGCTTCGAATCGCTGTATGGATGTCGCGATGTTCGCGCGCTTGTTGCAACATATCGCGAGTGGCTTCAGCTCGATGTCGGCGATCATGATGCCATCCGTCAATTCATGGAAGCATGGGCCGAGCGTCCGCTGTCGAGCGTGGAGGATTGGCCGAATACCTGTGAACTGCTCTATCGGGCGCATCTCCCATTGAAGCGGCGGATGTTTCGCGCCGCTTTCGTCGATGCATCGCACTCTGCGGACGATTCGCATTGGCAGGAGCGGATTGCCATGCAGACCGTTTCGATCTGATCTTTCGAGTAAGCAATCAGTGCGGGCCGACTTTGGAATGCGGATTCGCGATCGGGGGATGGGCGTCCTGAGAATCAATGTGGCGAGCGGCCTAGTCCTGTCCGCAGAGACGGGTTTCCGCGCAACAGATGGCATCGACAAAATCGGAGCGCGTCTCGGCCGTGCGCAGTTGGTCCTGCAGTTCGGGGTCCAGCAGCAGTCGACAGAGTCTGCCAAGATAGAGCAAGTGGGTCTTCGGTTCGGGGCAGCATACGAGAAAGAACAGGTCTGTCAGGCCCCCGTCGCGCTGGCCGAACGCGATGCCTCCGGGCGTTCTCGCGGCCGCCAGGACGGGGCCTTCGGAATAGACCGTCTTTGCAGGGTGTGGCACGGCGATCCCGTCCTGCAGGGCGGTCGAGCCGCGTTCCTCCCGTTCGACAAGCGCTTCGGTGAGCGATGCGGCATCGATACACGGATCGGCCGATTCGGCGAGTCTTGCGAGTTCGCGAAGGACGGAGGCCTTCGTCTTTGCAGGCAGCTTGATTTCAACGGCCTCCTCACGCAGTGTGGGTGCAATAAGCAAGTCACCCGGTGCGAATGGGTCGCGGTCCCTTCGGCGTCGCTCGGGTAGCGAGTGGAGGTGCTTTTCGATCCAATTCAGAATCTCTCCGGAGCGGAAGTGCCAGACTTCCTTCACTTTCATGGCAGGGAGTATGCCGGCGTCCGCCATGCGGACGACTTCACGCGCGCTGACATGCAGGCTCGCGGCCACCTCACTGACTGTCATGATCGATCTTGGCATCGGTCTCTCTTATTCTAAGGCGAAAACGGGCGGCAAGAATTACCACGTACGCGAATCCGCCGCGCGTGATTATCGGCTCCCCGGCGTGGGACCATGAGCAAATCCGAGAGGCCCGGCTCTCCCCGCCACCGCCTACGCCGGGCGTCCGAGCAATACGCGGGTCTCATGAGCGATATCGCGAGCCCGCATCAGGACCTCACCGACGAGCATGGCTGCCGCGCCGTGTTGTTGCACGGTCAGGACGTCTTCCCGCGAGGCAATGCCACTCTCTGCGACGAAGGGCGTACCCGGTGGGACCAGGGCAGCTAGGCGGCGGGTGGTGTCCAGATCCGTCTTCTGAATCTTCAGATCGCGGTTGTTGATGCCGAGCAGGTTTCTTCGTGCCGCACCAATGAAGGGAAGCACGGCGCGCAGCTCGGCTTCGTTGTGCACCTCGATCAGTGTCGACATCCCGAGCTGATGGGATATCGCAGAGAGCGCGTCGATCTCGGGTGGAGAGAGCACCGATGCGATCAGCAACACCGCGTCTGCGCCGGCCGCCCGGCTCTCAAAAATCTGATACGGATCGACGATGAAATCTTTTTGCAGGACGGGGATGGAGACGCTCCTTTTGACGGCTTCAATGAAAGCGACGTCACCGCGGAAATAGGCGCGGTCCGTCAGAATGCTCAGGGCCGACGCGCCGGCGGTTTCGTAGGCCCGACCGATCGCGACAGGGTCGAAATCCTCGCGAATCATGCCTGCGGAAGGTGATGCCTTCTTAATCTCGGCGATCAATCGAATGTCATCGGCGGCTGCCGGCCCGAATACCGCCCGATGAAAGTCTCTTGAAGGCGCAGCGGTCAGGGCATCGCGACGGACCTGGTCGAGGGGTCGCGCGGACATGGTCCCGGCCAATTCTCGCCGTTTGTTTTCGATGATCGTATCCAATATCGTTGCGGCCATGTTCGTTGCCCTGATGTGAGTGGAAGGTAGAACGAATGAGTCGCGCACGGCGAATTGTCTGTCGGCGCGCCCACGATTGCAATCATTCAGGGATCGTTGGTGTTCGCGCCGCCCCGGGGAACTGTCGGTCGATCCGGAAAGTTGAGCTGGACGCATGCGAGCCGATCAGATCAGCGAAATCGTCCTTCTCATCCTCGGCAGTTTTCTGCTGATAGCCGGTGCGGTGCGATTCATCGCGATGGGTGGTTGGCGACGGGCGTTTGCATTGCCGCTGCTGAAGCCGATCGGACTGACAGCGCCGGACGTCATTCTGGCTGTCTGCCTATTCCTGTTGACGGGATCATTCGTGCTGCGGGCGGCATCTTCGATCTTACCACGCGGTGAGTCGATTGCGCCTGCGGCGACATCGCCTGCGCCGACCGGGCCTGACGGTGGCGATGGAACGGCGCCGGACTCTTCCGAACTGGCGGTGCGAGCGTTCGCGGATCTCATCGCCAAATCGATTCTGATCGGCTTGTTCGTTTCGATTGTCTATTTCCGGTTGGGGCGTGCCGGCTGGGCGGATTGGGGACTGAATCTCTCAGGGTTGCCGCGCTATTGCCTCTGGGCCGTGCTGGTGTATCTGGCATTCTGGCCGATTTGTGCGGGACTGCTGATGATCTCGACGACGATCCTTGAATGGCGTGGTTGGGGCGGAGAGATTCGGGAGCACAGTGCCATCCTGACGCTGCAGGACGAGCGGACCGCGACGAATGTCGTCGTAATGACGGCATTGGGCGCGATTGTATTCGCGCCGATCGTTGAGGAACTGCTCTTTCGCGGCCTCATCTTTCGATCATTGCAGGCGTATTACAAGTCGACATGGCCCGCGGCGCTCGTGAGCGGTCTGCTTTTCGGGATGATTCATGTCGGATCGCCGCAGACCGTGGTTCCGCTGGTGTTCTTCGGGATTCTGCTGGCGGCAGCCTATGCGAGGACAGGCTCACTCGCGTTTACTATCCTGATTCACGCGGTGTTCAATGCCAAGACCGTGATCTGGCTGCTCCTGGGGACCAGGGCCTAGTCACGTTCTTGGATGAAGGTGCCACTCGTCGGACAGCGCCGTGGATCCCCGCATTACGAGACGCGCGCGACGATCATTGTGCGGTCGTCGTCGGCAGGGTGCCCTGCGGCGAATTCGTTGACGGCTTCGATCACGGAATTGATCAGTCCGTCGGCCGTTCGCATGCATGTCTCCAGGACCTGGTCAAGCCGCTCCACTCCGAACATTCCGTTCTTTCCATTCATGGCCTCGGTAATGCCGTCGGTGTAGAGGATCAGTTGGTCGGACGGAACGAGCTGATACTCAGCGTCGTGATAGTCGGCGTCTTCTGTGATGCCGAGGGGAAGGCCCTGTGCCCTGTCGAGCGACGAGATGCCGCCATCGCGGCAGCGTTTGAGCCGCGGCGGGTTGTGACCGGCGCTGGAGTAGGTGATGAGATGGGTTGCGGGATCGTAAATTCCATAGAACAGAGTGACGAACGCGCCGATGCGGTTTGTATACCGTTGAACCAGGTGACTGTTCAGGTGGGTGAGCAGTCTGCTCGGAGGAAACGCGGGGCCGTTATACGCTGTGGCCAGCCCATGCGTGATGGCGGCGATCACCGCTGCGGAGGTGCCGTGCCCGCTCACATCGGCGATCAGCAGGCCCCATCGGCCGTCGGGCAGCTCGATACACTCGTAATGATCACCGCCCGCGCGTTGCGACGTCTGATAGTAGGCAGCCAGGTCCAGCGTCGGGATGCGGGGAAGTTTCTCGGGCAGCAGGTTTCTTTGGATGCGACCGACGGACTCCATTTCCTGATCGAGCGCTTTGTAGGCGGTCTTCAGTTCCTCGGCGATGACGAGCGTGTGGGTTGCCCGGCCGAAGAGGTTGCTCATCCAGACCCAATCGGGGAGCCTATCGTGTTCGAACCCGAATTCCTTTGAGCGAGAAAGCACGACCATGTTGATTCCCTCGCCGCCGTCGAAGAGCGGAATGGCGAGCAGCGAACCGGCATCGGCAAAATACTCATACGCCGGATCATCCGGATTGAGTGAGACCTGATCGAGGATGCGCGGCGTGTTTCCGTAAATGAGGTCGGCGAGAAGGCCGCCCTGCAAGCGCGGCAGCCGGTCTTTCTGTTTCCACGGGTTAATCATCTCCGACCAGCCGCTGAACCGGGTGATTCGGAACTCGGGATACTCAAGCCCGCGACGGCTGAGCGACATGCGCTTGTCGGATGGCAGAATTTGTTCAACGCGGCGTACATACGCGCGCACCATCTCCTCGGGATCGGTCTGACTGCTCATCTCGCGCATGGTTTGGACGACGAAGTCGAGGTGGTCGCCGATCTGATTCCGCGGCAATTCGTGTTGGAGCGACGTGCGTGTCATTTTGCATCCTCGTCCCGGAAGCGGCGATTGCCCGAGCGCGGCCGTCGGTGTTGACGGATTCCCACGCAGGCTCATCACGTGACCGGTCGCCCGCCGGATTACGTCAGTATAGCGGCTCGTATCAGGCACTTCATTCCGCAGCCGAAGGTTTTGTCGAGAGCGGGCTATGTTGGACAGGGCGAGAGCGGTCGCGACGGCTGGGATCGTCGGGTATCCTATGATTCACGAGATGTCAGCAAGCGAACTTCTGGAAAACCTGACGCCGCCACAACGTGAGGCGGTTGCCCATACCGACGGCCCGCTGCTGGTTTTGGCTGGCGCCGGCTCGGGCAAGACGCGGGTGATCACACGCCGCGCGGCGTACATCGCGCGGACAAAGGCGCATCCCGGCGAAGTGCTTGCGATCACGTTCACAAACAAAGCGGCCGGCGAGATGCGCGAACGCATTGAATCGCTGGGTGTCGGTGGCCGAATGTGGGTTTGCACGTTTCATTCGCTGTGCGCGAGACTGCTTCGCGAATACGGCGAGATGGCCGGCATTCAACCGAACTTCACGATCTTTGACACGGCGGACAGTCGTTCGGCGGTGGGCGATGCGGTGAAGCAATGCGAGCTTCACACGGACAACTGGCGCCCCGCGGCAGTCTTGCCGGCGATCAGTGAAATCAAGACCCGACTGCTGACTCCCGCGGAGTACGCTGTGCAGGCGTACAGTTTCGAGCAGAAGACCTATGCCCGAATCTACGAAGCGTACCAGCGAATCCTGACGAAGCAGAACGCGGTTGATTTCGATGATCTGCTCATGCTCGTCGCCCGGCTGTTGAATGACAACGCGGAGGTTCGCGCCGAGCTATCGATTCGTTTTCGATATCTGCTCATCGATGAGTATCAGGACACGAATCATGCGCAGTACGTCATTGCTTCGCGGCTGGCCGAGGGCCATCGCAATATTTGTGCGACGGGTGATCCCGATCAGTCCATTTATGGATGGCGTGGAGCGGACATGCAGAACATCCTGGATTTCGAAGCGGATTATCCGGATGCGGCGGTCGTCCGGCTTGAGCAGAATTTTCGAAGCACCGGATTGATCCTGTCGGCCGCTTCGAAACTGATTTCAAATAACGAGCATCGCAAGAAGAAGGAACTGTGGACGGAAGGCGATGCCGGTCAGCCCGTCCGGGTTTGGGCCTGCGAGGATGAGAGACACGAGGCACAGCGCATTGTCGAGGACGTGCAAGCCTGGTGTGCGCAAGGCGGCCGGCCGGGCGACGTGGCAATTTTCTACCGGGTCAATGCCCTTTCACGCACGCTGGAAGACGCGTTTCGCCGGGCACATGTGGCATATCAGATCGCGCGCGGCGTCGAATTCTACGCACGCAAGGAAATCAAGGACGTACTCTCATACCTTCGGGTGATCGTTAATCCAGCGGACGAGACGGCGCTCCTGAGGGCGATCAATACACCATCACGCGGCATCGGAAAAGTGACCATAGACCGTTTGCACAGCCTTGCGGGCCGCGGGGGCTTCACCTTCTACGAGGCGGTCCTGCGAGCCGGTCAGGATGAAGCATTCAAGGCCGCGAAGAAAAAGCTTGCCGCATTCGGAGAATTGCTGGTGACACTCCGCCAATTGCCCCGATCACCGGTACAGCCGATCATGGAGGAATTGCTTAAGCGAACGGGAATTGAGGCCTCGCTTCGCGAAGGAAGCGATCCGGACAACGAGCAGCTTGAGAACGTCGAGGAGCTGGTGTCGGCCGCACGGCAGTTCGATCTGGAGAATCCGGGCGGAACACTGGATGAATGGTTGCATCAGATCAGTCTCGTGAGCGACACGGACGGAATGGAGCTGAACGGCGGGTCGGTCACGTTCATGACGCTTCATGCGGCGAAGGGTCTTGAATTCCCGGTTGTCTACATTGTCGGCGTGGAGGAGGGACTGATCCCTCACAGTCGGGCGATCCGTAGCGGCGGTGACGCGATGGAACTCGAGGAGGAACGCCGGCTGGCGTTCGTCGGGATCACGCGGGCGATGCGGCGGCTGACGCTCTCACACGTTCGGTATCGGACGATCCGTGGCATCAGCGAGCGCGTGCTGGAATCCAGATTTCTCGATGAATTGCCCGCAGACGAGCTCGCCTTCGAGCGATTCGAAGTGGAGCGGGACCGCAGTCGCTCACATCTCGGGCGATACTATCGGGATGCGGTGTCGTTTGATTCCACATCGTATTATCCGGGCTGCCGGGTACGTCATGATGACTATGGCGAGGGTCGGGTCGTGGCAGTGGAGTCGCGTCTGCGGTCGAAGTACATCCGCATCAGTTTTCGCGAATATGGCGAGCGATCGTTTGCCCTGGATCATGTCTCTCTGTATGTAATCGATGATTGACATGCGCCGAACAGATTTCGCTGTCACTGGCCGTGGATTGGCTCCTGCATTAGGCTGATGCGCATGCGAACCGTCGCAGTCATCATGGCGGGCGGGTCGGGCACCCGCTTGTGGCCGCTCAGCAGGATCGCCCGGCCCAAACAGCTACTGCATATCGTCGGCGGACAGAGCCTGCTCCGAAGCGCCTATGATCGGCTTAGCACGTTTCTGCCCGCGGACGATATCTACATCGTGGCGCTGTCATCGCATCTGCCGGCCATCGCCGACGAGGTGTCTGCTCTTCCGCCGGAAAACCTGATCGGCGAGCCGATCGGCCGGGACACGGCGAATGCCATCGCCCTGACAGCATCCATCCTCCACGAGCGGGATTCCGATACGGTCATGGGGGTCTTCACCGCCGATCATTTCATCCGGCCCGCGAACGTCTTTGCGGAGGACGTGCGCACGGCTTTTGATGCCGTCGCTGCGCATCCCGACGCGCTCTTGACGATCGGACTGCGGCCGACGGAGCCGCATACCGGCTTCGGATACATTGAGCGGGGACAGCCCGTGGCCGAGCGGATCTATCGAGTCAAGCAATTTCGCGAAAAGCCCGATCTGGAGACTGCACGGAGCTATGCCAGGTCGGGCCGGCACTACTGGAACAGCGGCATGTTTGTCTGGCGCACTGAGACGATTCTTGCCGAATTCGCTCGGCGACTGCCCGAGACGCATTCGGCGGTTCGCACGCTCGGCAGGTCCTGGTACGAGTATGACGGTCCCCGTGCCGCAGCCGAAGTGTATCCGACGCTGACGCGGATCAGCATTGACTTCGCTGTGATGGAACACGCAAAGAACGTGCTGGTTGTCGAAGGCCGGTTCGAATGGCACGACGTTGGAAACTGGACCGCGCTGGAGCATGTTTTCAGTTCGGACGAGGCACACAACGTTCGCGCGGCAGCGAACACCGAGCTGATGGATAGCCGCAACACGATCGTCGTGGCCGAAGGCGAACATTTGATCGCAGCCATCGGTGTCAGCGATCTGATCGTCGTTCACAGCCACAATGCGACTCTGGTCTGTCGTCGAGATCGGATTCAGGATATCCGCGAACTCGTTGCAAGGCTTGAGCGTGAGCATGATGGGCGGTTTACATAGGAAACTCGCATTGAAACTTGTCGCTTTCCAGGAAGTTCCTGCGTCCGATTGAAGTCGCACCCATGTCAAAGATTCTTGGAATTGACTACGGCCGAAAGCGGATCGGCATCGCAATTGCCGATCCGCAGGTGCGCCTGGCGATACCGCTTCGCGTGGTTGAAGGCCGCAACGATGTGACTCGAGATGCCCGAAATGTGGCGGACATTGCGATGTCGGAGGAGGCGAGCGAGTTGGTCGTGGGTCTACCGCTCAACATGGACGGCAGCGAGAGTGAGCAGACCGCGCTTACCCGCCGTTTTGCCCATGAACTCGCTCGACTATCAAAAAGGCCCGTGCATCTCCAGGACGAGCGGCTCAGCTCTGTTGCTGCGGATGAAGTGCTTGGTGCCGCCAATGTCGATCGTCGCAGGCGACGCGGCCTCATTGACCGGATCGCCGCCCAGAAAATTCTTCAGGCCTACCTTGATTGCGGTCAATCGCCGTCGCCATGACCGCAATTGGCGAATCCGCCGGGCGCATGGCGCACGAATTGCCAAAGCCCTGCACGGGACTACACTACGCCGCATCTGGACCGTTTCGGAGGTATCACAGATGATCAAACTCACCGATTGCCCCAATCGAATCGTCCGTGCGGCCCTCGTCCCTTTGGGTGGCCTGGCCCTGATAATCTGTTCCTGTGTTGAGCGAACCGTGACCATCAATACCGAACCGCAGGGTGCGACGGTGGTCCTGAACGATCAGGAGGTCGGTCAATCGCCCGTTCGCGTGCCCTTCACCTGGTATGGCGACTACGACATCATTATCCGAAAGGACGGCCACAAAACGCTTTCCACCCACCATCGGCTCAATGCTCCCTGGTATCAATGGCCTCTGATCGACCTGGTTTCCGAGTGCCTCGTTCCCTTTACGATTCGCGACGATCAGGTCATAGACACGTTTGTCCTCGAGCCTGCGGAGGTTCCGACCAAGGACGACCTGCTCCGTCGGAGCGAAGAGCTTCGCACGCGGGCAATTCAGGATGCGCCGGTCGTCGACTAGGCCACCGCACACTTCGAATGCTGTTTGCCTGCACACGCTTCGTGCGCGCCGAAGCGAGACAACTGTCACTTTTCCTCAGGTATTTATTGATTGATTTCGTAGTTCGCTCTTGGCATGATTACAGGACCCTGAGGGGAATCAGGCGGGACGTCGCTGTCGTTCCACGGACGATTCTGCCGTAAGTAACTCGATAGTCCATCAGGCGTCTGATGGTTGAATTTGCGGACGGGAGCGTGTGCTTGCGCGCCGCAAGGTGAACTGCGCATTCGGACCCGAATGGTGTCCGAAAGACTCAGTACCGCACTGAGCACACCGCCATTTTTTGTGGACTGCGCCGCAAGTGCCTTGCCTGCGCCGGCGGCCGATGTCCGAAGCGTCCCATCGCCATCAGAAAATTCCCTGACCAGCCCATTGCACGCGTTGCGCGTTTGCAGAGCACGCGGCTTGAATCGTAAGTAATGGAGAGGAATCTGCGTAATTTGGAGAAGTCAGGTGGCCAGCAACTTTCGTAACGGGCTCCGCTTTTTCGGACCGATTCGGATGCACAATCCGCGGCGAGCGACCTCGGTGCGATTGTGCGCGCTCCTCATCGGCGCATGCGCAGGCATCGGGGCTTGCGATGTGAAGGACGCCGAGCTGCTGCAAAGCGGGCTGGCTTCGGACATCTCATCTCGAGGCGGCGCGACCAAGTCGGACAACACGCTCGGAAATGACGATGCGACGCCACGCGGCCCAACGACCAATCCACCGGAACCTCCCGGCCCGCCGGGTGTGTGCCCATCCTGTCCGCCGGACGGCAGCGGTCAGATCGGAATCAGCGATGAAATCTCGAGCACAACCGAGATCGCGCCGAACGTGGGCCAGCCGCTCTACTCGAGGACGCCGCAGTGGCCGCTCAAGACGCGGGTTCGGGAATACTCCGTCGAACAGCTCGCGCAGCTGCGCATGCTGACATCAACACATCCGAATTCCATCACCTACAAGGCGCAGTTGATCGACTGGGCCAACTACTGGGTTTCCGTGCCGGACGAGCAGTTGAACCTGATCATTCCCGATCATCGGGTTCCGCGCGCAATCGACGTTTCGGAATCGACCGACGGGTGCCCCATTCACGGCACCGCCATCTACGCCTACGGCTCATATCCATGGATCCTGGACCGCGAGCGCCCATATCAGTTGAAGTGTCCTGTCGGAAATGAAGTGTACCCCAGCAACGATTTCACGGCTTATTACCGCACCGGACTGATCGATCAGTCGCGATTGCAGGGTTCGTATCCCGACGATGGGTTTGGCTGGCGCAATCCGAACAACGGCCGCAAGTACTGGTTCGTCGCTTATGCCGTGCACTGGCATTATCGAAATACATGGATCCCGGCCGTGCTCAAGCTGGCGCAGGCGTACGCGGTGACGGGCGATCGGATCTATGCCCGCAAGGCAATCGCGATGCTCGATCGGATCGCTTCGGTCTATCCGTCGATGAACTACCGAACCCAATCGCGCGAAAGCGCGATCTACGGTCAGCGAGCCGGCAAGATCGTCAATTCACTCTGGGAATACCAGAATCTGCGGTCGCTCGCAATCGCATACGACCTGGTGTTTGACACCCTTGTCGGACAAAATCCCATCAGCTTGCCTTGGCGTACCTCGCTCGAGATACGGCGGAATATCGAGGCGAATCTGCTCGAAGAGTCGTTCGAAGCCTTCGACCGGCTCGACATCGACGGCACCTATGGCGCCCACCAGAACGCCATCATGCACGCCGCGCTGGTCCGAGACAGCGCGCAGGCCGAATCCGTCATGCGCAATCTTGTCTTCGCCAAGTCAAGTGCCGCCGCCACGTACGAAGGCTTCAATTACGCACTCTACAACGTGATTTTTAAGGACGGGTTCCCGATTGTCACTTCGCCGAACTATAACGGCTATTGGGTCGAGAATTTCTCACGAATCGCCGAGATCGGACCGCAGTTGGGCATCGATCTCTTCGGATTGCCTCGTATGTCGCGCGTGTTCGATGCCCCGCTCGAACTGCTTTGCGCAGGCGGCTTCACCCCGAATAACGGCGACTCCGGAAACATCTACACCCGGGAGATGCTGCCGCCGACCTCAACCTACGAAATTGCCTATCGCATCACGCGCGACCCGCGGTATGCCTGGGCGCTGGCTCAATTTCATCCACAGGACGATCTGCCTTTCAACTCATTCGATGAATGCGTGAATGAATACGTCTTTGACGCCGCATTGGCGGATGCCCAGCTTTACAACCCGGTCAAGCAAAGCCGCGTGCTTGACGGCTACGGCATGGCCATTTTGAACAATCGGTCGGACAAAGTCGCCGTTAGTATGAATTACGGCATCCGGTCGCACCACGGGCACAAGGATCGGCTGAACATCGAGCTATTCGCCCACGGTTCACGTATTTCGCCCGATCTGGGTTATCCCGACTTCGCGGACGCCACGACGCCGGGCCGATTCGGTTGGACCGCAAACACCATCAGCCACAACACGGTCATGGTCGATGGTGTGCCTCAGGAGGGGAACGATCGCGGTACAGTGCTGCGATTCCATCGTGGCACGAATCTCAGCGTCGTCGATGTGGACGCGCCCACCAGTTATCCCAATACCTCCCAGTATCGGCGAACGCTTGTCCTCGTCGAAGTGGGCGAGGATGCCTACCTCGTGGATGTATTCCGGGTGAAGGGTGGCGGGCACCATGTGCTCAGCCTGCACGGACATGAAGGCGGCTTTGCGCTGTCCGGCGAAAACCTCTCCGCGCCAGTCACCGGGGGAACATTCGCCGGTCCATTCACCGCATATGGCGCGAACAATGGCTCGGCGGCTGGCCCGCCAAGTTACAACTCGTTCTACAGCGGATACTCATTCCTCTACAACTGGCAAAGCTCGCCGCACAGCAACATGGTGACCGGAAATTGGAGCCACACCGACGGCAGCATGTTGCGCGTCCATGTCGCGCCAAATGCCGGACAGGAACTGGTGGTCGCCGATGGCCGCGCTTCACCCCTTCAGATCATTCCCGCAGTGCTGAAGTACATGCTGCTCCGACGCTATGCGGACGCATCGGGCACGACATTTGTAACCGTGTGGGAACTTGCCCGATCGCCAATCATCACAGGGCCGGTGACTGTCAGCACGGACGCCGCACTCGGAAGTGGCGCCGATCGAACCGTCGTTCTGAAGGTCCCGCGCGGCGCGACGACGGACACCATCTCAGTTGCCGCCCAGCCGGGCGCTACTTATACGCTCGAGCCCGGTCTGACCAGCGATGCCGCTGTGTCTGTGCTCGGGCGAGTCGGCGCAACCTGGGAACGTGCATTTGCGGCCGGCGGATCGCATCTGACCGGCTCGCAGGCATTAAGCGTGCCGCAGACGCTGACCGGCACGGTATCGACGCTCAGTTATTCCGCAAAGACCGTAACGGCGGATGTCGGGACTTCCGCGTTCGATCCGGCCACACTCGTCGGTCGCACGGTACGGATATACAACGCCCTGCACAGCAGCGTGCATACGATCATCGACGCCTCACGAAGTGGCACGGTCCTGACGCTCACGCTTGGCGGCGACTCGGAATTGCTCGTCGGTCGCATTAAGATTTCGCAGGTGCTCACCGCCGAAAAGCACATCATGACCACTTCGAGCACGCCGTACCCGTCCTCCTTGCGAGGAATGTTCCTCGTCAGGCAGGACTACTCGCACGCCGAACGCATCGAATCGACCGTCTCGTACACGCGATACATTCTTCGCTCGACAGCAAACCTGGCTCCCTTCTCGGCGGCGTTGTCGGCGGGCGAAGACCTCTGGATCGCGGACTTCGGTACGGGAGACACGATCGAGATCGAAGGATTCGGCGAATCCGGCGCTTGATCCGGTCTGCTTGCCTCTCGTCGCGAGATTGCTGTTCCGCGCCGGCCGGGAGTCCTTGTTTCTCCTCTCGGTGGATTCCGACGTCTGTCGGCACGTCTGTGTGGAATGATTGCCCATCATTCGGAAGCGTCCGGCTCCCATCGGTCATCACACGCTAACCATATCCAGCGGTTGCCTATAGAATCTCCGGCCAATCGTGGGCGATCGCCCGAATTCGCAACGTTGAAGGTTGGCCAAGCACGAATAAGGAGACTCTCGTGAACACGAAATGGACGCGCATCTTTGTCGTCGCCGTCGCCGCACTTTTGATTGGAGTGGCCATCGGCTGGAATCAGACTTCGCCGGCACAGACGCTGATGAAGCCGGCCTCCGGCGGGCAGAAGGGATGGTACGGGGAATTCGCAAGCCTGCTTGGATCACACGGAAACGCCAACATGAAGCTAGAGGTCCACGCCACGACCGCCAGTCAGGGTGAACTGATCGGCACGCTCTCAGGTTCGACCGACGCATTCCTGATTGTGAAGGGTCTCGGCGAGGGGAAAGTCTATTTCATTACATGGGACGACGTCATTTGGATCACCGCACGGCCCAACTGACCGAACCAGGAAGTTCGGGCGGGCGTTCGCCGTGACGTTTCATTATTTGACAGGGGGGCGACTGGGCCGTAGGCTAACGCAGCTTTGGTCCGTTAAGCCCATGTCATTGGCATGGTTACGTTTCATTCGCTGGGGCGGAAGCAGGTGAGTTCTATATGGCTGCTCGACTTTGCTTGTTGCTCGGTTTTGCCCTGATTTCGGCGGTTGCTCTGGCGGGCTGCCAGCAGCACTCCAACGATCCGACGATCCTGGATTCCCGCGCTCAGCCTTATGTGGCGGACATCCCGGTTCCGCGGGACTTCTCGCTTGACGAGCGCCGATCAACGCACGATCGCAGCCCGGGAAAGCGAGAGATTCGTCATTTGTATCTGGGCAAGGATTCCTTGCTGGCCGTCAAGAACTTCTATCAGGCCCGAATGCCCGAGCGCGGTTGGGAGCTTCAAAGCGAAGAACTCCGAAACGGAGTGTACTTCCTGAGTTATCAGAACGCCGACGAAAAATGTGAAGTACGAATCGAGACCGTGCCGAAGGGCCGCGGAACACAAACGCAGGTCGGTGTTGAGATCAAACGAAAATACTGACAGAGCCGCGGCGGCCGAGTGTTTCGTGCCGTGGTAAGTCAAATGCGAGGAGGTCCCGCCGGCGCAAAGTTGGTGGGCACGAGATGAAAGCCGAACGACGACAGGAACTCCGCACCAACGAATTGTCCCAGCACCTGGATAAGCTGGGTGAATCCTTCAAACGCAACTCCACCCTGCTCACGGCGGTCATCGTCGGAGCATTGGTGGTGGTGATGGCGAGCTACTGGTATACAAATCACCGCGCGGCGACGATTGACAGCAATGTCGCTGAGTTGTCGTTTGATTCAACAAATGAAGACCTCCCCGGGTTCATCGAACGTTGCAAGGCGGTCGCCGGGCGGGGCATCAGTCCCGAAGTGACTCAGATGGCGTGGTTGCGGATCGGCGCTGCATGCCTCGGAGAATTGACACGGCCGCTGAATCCGGCCGATGGTTCCGCTCCGTCAAAGATGAGTCGTGAGGCTATGGCGGCCGCCGCGAAGGAAGGTTTCAGCCGCGCGCTGACCACAACCAGCAAGGACGCCGTCACGCGCGCTTCGGCGATGTTCGGCCTTGCCTTGCTCGACGAAGACGCCGGCAACTTCGACGCAGCCCGGCAGCAGTACGAGAAGATCAAGGCTGACCCGAGCCTTGCGGATTCTCCATTCGTCGCGCAGGCCACCTATCGCCTGAATCAGCTCTCGCATTGGGCCGAGCCTGTTGTGTTTGCCGCGCCGCCGCCGATGCCGGAGTTTCCGGCTGCGCCCTCCGGCGCTTCGGCCATTCCGGGTTTGACGGTCCCGCCGTCGCTCGCTCCGACGCAGCCGGAGTCGTTGAATGGTTCACCGCAGACCCCTGCTTCAATGGACGATGACTCCCCGATTTCACCGGAAGGTGCCAATTCGTCGGCACCCGAGTCGACTGAACAGCAGCCGACAGAGGGCGATGCGCCGGCGGCGCCTCCGGTTGACGACGCGGTTCCGCAGGGTGATGGGGCCGCACCCGGCAGTCCGGAGCGGTCGCACTAACTGTGTGTCGTCCTTGCATGAAGGGGGAAGCTGCATATGCGACCGCAAACGCTGAAGACCCGAGGGCTTCATGCAGGGGTGCGCTTCGCCCCCGTCGCCGCGATGGACAAGGCGCAGAAGCAGGCATTTCAGAAGAAGGCGAACGAAGGTTTCGACTGGCAGCGTCAGGAATTCAATTCTGCTGCATGGCGCCTGCTCTCTCCACAGAGCGACGGTGATCGCCGCAGCCACCTGCGATTCAGCGTGCAGCGCGACGGCTTCAATTTCGAGGATTCATTCCCAACAGCACCGCTCTCCGTCTTTTTTGACAATCTTCGCCTTGCGATGGCTGTAATCGAGGAAGTCTTCGAACCCAAGGTGATGGTCGGATCCGGCGTGGTCATTCGCATGACCGCTCAGTCGGACCCGGAGGACGCGCGCCTTTTCCTCGGCGGAAAGTGCCTTCACCTCGATGACCGGCTCGGGCCGCTCGGACGGCCGGTTCATGGCGTGGGGCTCAGCATGTTCCTTCCGCCGCTCCCGGGAGAGGGTCAACCGGACTGGCAAGCCACCGTAAAAGTCGAAACGTTAATTGAAGACGTGCGGCAGATCTTCATTGAAGTGGACGCGCGGTGGGGGGTTCCGACAGCTTGGAATTCACAGGCAATCATCGACCGCGTTCAAACCGCGAACGATTTTACGTCGCACCAGGTCGCGAATTTCCTCGCCAAACTTGGCCAGTAATGATGTTTTTCATCGCTTTTTCTGAGGCGAAATAAGGTATCAGTATTGCCATCCACGCACGCAACGAGCGGCCATAATTGCGCGGTCCTATAATCCGCCGAATACTCCGCGATCATCGCCTAATTCCATCGTGCATTCGAAACGCGCTGCCGATGCGACTGTATATGTAATAGTCGCCTGTCGGCGTCGTCTGCCCCGGGGTGCGCGCCCATTGGCGGCCGGAATGAGATCGAGTTGCATCGTATGAACGCACAGACTCACACAACCACGCCATCTGATGTCGGAACTTACTCGCTTCGTCCGCCGATCGAACCGTCCGGCGTAAAGCCGGCGGTCGCTCAATCGGCGGTTCCGACGGTCCGTGTTCATGCCGACAGCGGTTCGGGCAGCGGGCGGGCGAATCAGCGCGGCTTGTTTGTGATTCTTCTGGGCTTCGCGATTGCGATGCTCGGTGTTTTCGTCGCCTTTCAAACCGAAGAGGCATGGCGCGAATTTATCTGGCCCCGCGCCGCCGCGGGCGCTGCGAGAACCGGCGCCACCGAGCCGATCGGCACGGCGGTGAATCTGTCTTGGATCGAGTGGGCGCGTTGGCCCGGCGGCGTTGTCCTGTTGGCGATCAGTGCGCTTCTTGCGGGTACAAAGGTGCTTCGCTTCCTCCTGTCGGCGATGCTGTTCAGCGGAACGGCCTATGTCGCAAGCGGATTGCTCGAATCAAAACTCGTGCATTGGTTCGGGGATTCGCCGACGCTTCCGTGCCTCATCACGATTGGCGTCGGTCTTGCATACCTTGTGCATGCCGCCTCGGATTTGAAGGAACCGAAGCTTGGAGCGGTGATCGGTCTGTTATTCACAGGGATTGCGGGGGTCGGCGTGTTGCGCGGCTGGTTCAGTGAACCGGCATGGATCGGGCGGCTGGGCGAATCAGCGACGGAGTTGGCGCGCGTTTGGAAGGCGGAGTGCAACTGGGGAATCGCACTGTTGCTGACGGTCATCGGCGTGGTCAACTCGCGCGGTCGAACGATTCACTTCCTGAATGCGGTCATTCTCGCCGCGATGGCGTATTACTGCGTGCATGACGGAGCGCTCAGGGTATTTCCCTTCGAGGGTACGGACTGGACGCCGATCGAACTCCGTGACATTGCGTATGTGCCGACGTGGCGATGGGTGATGGTGGGCGAATTGATTCTGCTTTCTGGCGTACTGGTGCATTTGGCGCTGGGTGTCGGGGCATTGACAGTGATTTTTGCAGTGGCGTGGCTGGGATTTGCGTTGTCGGTCGATCGTGAAATGGGTCGCGATGCGATCCTGTCTTATTCGCAGGCCGCTGATATGTCGATGTCGGCCCGTGCAACCACCGGAGTCGGCACGCCTTCCGCAGCGAAGGGCCCCGCATCGATGCTGCCGTTTTTGGGTTCGGGTGATGGTCGCGGTGAAGGGCCGGCGTACTCACCGGAGCAACTCAAGGGGTTATTAAGAAAGGCGACGATCCGGATCAGCCTGCTTTATGTGTGGATCTACGCGACGGCGCTCATGGCCGGCGTGATTTTCGCAGCGGGACTCCGAATGTTGATCGACAACGCACGCGCCAGAACCTGGGTGGTGCTTGCGCTTGGAATCGTATCGGGCGCGGCCGCATACTGGCTTTGGACGATCTGGCCGACATCGGAGACGTGGGAGGTGAAGCTGACGTCCTGGGTGGTTCCTCGCACGCATGTGTATGCGATTTCCGTGGTGGCCCTTGTAGCGGCGGCTGTTTTCGGAGCGCGGAGTCTGAGTTGGGACAGCAAGTTCTCGACCTGGCTTTACACGGCGTCGACGCTGACCTTCTTCGGCACGGTTTCGACGCTGGTCGGCATCGCAATGCTGATCAAGTTGACCGGCTACGGTCAGATGCCCGTATGGGCTTATGCAGCGATCGCGCTTGGGCAGTCGCTCTTGATGTGGGTGCTCCTGATCCATCAGAGCGATCGCGCCCGGCGGGGACTGGCAAATACATAGTCGTTGCCGGTTCTTCGCATGTGTTTGTGGGGCAGGCAGAATTTGCCGGTCCCGCATCTGAATTCCGGGTACCGGGGGGCCCATAAGATCGTCGCAATCGGGCCTTTGATTCGGAAAAGAGCCTGTTTCATGCACTGCCGGCGCTGTGCGCAATCGGCGCGACGCTATCTTCCACTTCAACCGCGCGGGTCGGGAATTCCCCTACCGCTTGGAATCCAAACCGCTAAGGCGATAGAATAATAGTGGAGCAATACGGGTTTAACGTTTTGTCACCGCTTTCCGCGCATGGATGGCCCGTGGGAGCCGATGAAATGGGTGGGAGTGTAGGTTGATGACTCACGGTATCGCGACTCGTCCGAAGGTACTTCTGCTATCCAAGCATGGCTCGCGCGGAGCTGCGCTGATTGCGCGCGTCGGTGAAGAGGCGGATGTTCACGTTGTCGAGACATTTGCTGATGCGATGTCAGCGCTTCGTGACGGCCGGTTTGATCTGATCATAAGCGACCACAGCGATTTCATGGCTCTGGAACGGAATCTCGTCGAGCAGCAGGCGACGATGATTCTCAACACCATCGGCCAGGGGGTCTGCATCGTGGACTTAGAGGGTCGAATGGTCTGGTCGAACCCTCGAATGAAGGGCTTGCCGGACGACCTGCTCACGCAAGTGTCCGAATCTTGCATGAAAGCCTATTCTCAGTACACCACGGAACCCGGGCGACCAGCACATGCCCGGGTTCGTCGTTTTAGTCTTACCGTTGCGAGTGATCAGTACTTCGAAGTGACCATCACGCCGATACTCGACTCATTGACGGACGAGGTCATGCAGTTCACGGCGGTGGTCTGGGACGTCACGCATAGTCGACGCCTTCAGAAGAAGCTGGATGCGATCGACCTGGCCGGCCGTGAACTGGTGCAGCTCGATGCCGAATCGCTGGCGAGCATGGATGTCGAGAACCGAATCGCGCTGCTCGAACAGAAAATACTCCGATTCATGCGCGACCTGCTTCACTTCGACAACTTCGCGGTGTTATTGATTGACAAAAAAACCAACCGGCTTGAATTCGTGCTCCAGCATGGCATGTGTCAGAAGAGCCGCGACCTCGACATCTTTGCGTCGGCGGAGAACAACGGCATCAGCGGCTTCGTCGCGGCGACGGGACGGAGCTACATCTGTCATGATACGTCCAAGGACCCGCGATATCTGCAAGGGCTGGAAACGGCGAAAAGCTCGCTTACCGTGCCTCTGCGATTAAATGACAAAATCATCGGCGTATTTGACATTGAGTCCGACCGGCTTGCCGCCTTCAACGAAGACGATCGACAGTTCGCCGAGATTCTCGGCCGGTCGATCGCGCTGGCGCTGCACATGCTCGACCTGCTGACGATCGAGCGGTACGAAGTGCGCGGCCGTGTCGCTGACGACGTGCTCGATGAAATCTCCGGTCCGCTCAATGACATCATCTCGGAAGCGACCACGCTCAAGGACGAATTCATCGGTCACGATCCGCTGCGCCACGGGCTGAACAACATCATCGACTACGTTGCAAAGATCAAAGCAAAGGTCAAGGAGGTCGTCCGGCCGCGAGGGATTCTCGGAAATCACGAAGGCGGGCCCGGTGAAGAGGCCGATCCGTTACTTTCTCGCAAGCGAATTCTTGTTGCGGATGATGAGGAGATCATTCGTGAAACGGTCTCGGGGGTCTTCCGAAAATTCGGCAGCGTCGTCGATATGGCCTCTGACGGCGCGGAAGCGGTTGAGAAGATTCTTCACAACCACTACGACCTCGTCCTGTCGGACATCAAAATGCCGAACAAGAACGGCTATGAGGTTTTCGCCGCGGCGCGCGAGGCTGATCCGAACTGCGCGGTGATCCTGATGACCGGTTTTGGCTACGATCCGAATCACTCGATCGTCCGTGCTCGAAAAGACGGACTGAACGCGGTTCTGTTTAAGCCGTTCAAAGTGGACCAACTCCTGTCGGAAGCTCGGAAGGCCTTTACGCCCATCGCGACATAGGGCCATTTGGCGGTTCGTCGCGCCTGCCCGGACTGGCGCCAACGCGTACCGGACTTCCGTGACATTGCTCTATTTGCTCCGTCCGCAGCAAATCTATAAGATAAGCTCTATCAGTAACCTACCGCCGGGTTGCCGTTCGTCGGACGCGAGCCGTCTCGAATGGTCCGGAGTCTTTCCGATTAGCAGTGGGGTTCTTCGCTCATGAAGATTCGTTGTCCGCGTTGCGAGAAAATGTTGTCCATACCGGAGAAGTACGCGGGCAAGGCGATTCGATGTCCTGGATGCAATCAGGCATTCAAAGTGCCGGCGCTCACGGCGGCGCTGGGGGCCGGCGGCGCCCCCAAACTCGATCTCGAAGACCTTGCCCGGCTCGAGCAGGGCGGATCGCAATTGACAGAAGAGGAACTTGCCGCGCACGCCACGCAGGAACAGGCGGGCATCGACGCCGAGGCGGAAGCGAAGCTGGGCTATCGAACCTGTCCGAATTGCCGCGCGAAGATCAAGGCCAAGGATCCATACGTCGAACTGCTTTGCTCGCACTGCTGGAAGCCGATCCCGGCGGTCGGCGGCAGCGGTTCCGGCCTGGGCGGGAAGAAGGTCAAGCAGACCGGCGTTGAAGTAACGGCAACGGGCAAGGGGGGCTTCTACACGGAACTGGCCAGCGCGTTCACCTATCCCATCCCGGCGCTTTCGTCGATTCTGACGGCGTCCGGAATTGCGTTTCTGGCGGCCATGCTACCGGTGGTTGTGATCACCGGCGCGTCGTCGCTGATGGAACAGAGCAACGTGGGTACGGAGCAGGGCGTTCAGAAGGCCGATCTGTCGAATGTGGCGATTATCCTCATGGGTATCTTCGGCGCGGAGGTTTTCTTCTTTTCGGCAATCGCGATTCACTCATTCTTTGATGTCGTTCGGACGACCGGCGTGCGCGACGATCAGCCGCCGAAACTTACTTTCAGCCCGAGCCAGTGGGGTAAGAGTTTTTTTTCCTACCTCGTGCTCACCGTTTATTACGTTGCCATGACTTCGCTGGTGATCGCGCTGACGATGGACGGCTCATTTGATTCAGTAATCAGCGCCCTCGGAACGGATCAACCGCTGAAGCCGTTTGAGGAGGCCGCGACGCCGTTCGTTGTGGGCATGGTGCTCGTTTCGTTCTTCATTCCGATGAACCTGATCGGCATCAGCCTCGGCAATATCGGGCAGGCCTTGAATCCGTCGGCTGTTGTGAAGTCGGTGCTTAAGACCCACGTTCACTATGTTTTCCTGGTGTTGATCGTGTGCGTGTATGGCGGTCTATTGAGCTATATCTATGCGTCGATGCTCTTCGGCTGGTTCCTGCCTCAGATTTCAAAAATGCGGGCCGGTTCGACCGAGGGCAGCCTGATGGATGTCGCCCTGCCGCTGCTGGCTTGGGGTGCGGTCATGGCGGTGTTCTTTTATGGCACCTATGTCCTCGGGCGATTGCATGGATTGTTCGTTCGCACCTATCGCAAGCAGCTTCTCTTCGGCACGGACTAAATCGCCGGAATCCGGATCATCGTCGTGAATTACACATTAATCGGACTCGTCCCCGAATCGGGCCGGCGCGCCCTGCGGCAGGCCGTCCGCTCCGGTTGACGGAATCGGTGCAACTCCGGCCCGAGGACCGATTATCATGATCATAGGGAACCGGATGGGCATGTTTGGCGTCAAATGATGCGAAAAGGGCAGGTGTCGGCTCGCATGGACGGATCAGGGGATCCGCCATTGACGGGCCAGCGGCAATCCGGCGATCTCACAGCGGATGATTCACAATCAGCTTCGAGGGGCCTTCCATGATGCGAAAACTGAAGGGCGCGATCCACGTTTTCTGTGTGGCTGCGTGTCTGTTCGTGATCCTAAACGTCTCGACGGTTCGGGCCGGCGAGTCGGCTGTCGAGCAGGAGATCAATCGTGCTCTGCGTGGTCGCGAGTATGATCGGGCAGTCGCACTGATCGAGAAGGCGCTGTCGTCCGCGACGCCCGATTCGCGAGAATTCTTACTCTATCGCCAGGGGCTATCCCTC
Source organism: Phycisphaerae bacterium (assembly GCA_019636475.1). NCBI lineage: Bacteria > Pseudomonadati > Planctomycetota > Phycisphaerae > Phycisphaerae bacterium. Next base: position 660,592 of record JAHBXN010000001.1, on the reverse strand, counting down.
CAGTATTCGGGCAAACTGTCGGATGCGATCGCGGTGTTCGAGCGGCAGATCAGCGAGTTTCCGGCCGGTGCATGGACGATCAAGGCTCGCATGCACATCGCCGATGCGCACTTTGCCCTCAAGCAGTTTGTTGAAGCCGAGAAGATTTACGCCGCGCGGATTGCGGAGCTGGTGAGCGAAGGACGCAAAGGCGAGATCGCCAAAGTCTACCTTGAATTCGCCGACGAGTACTTCAAGCCCAAGGACTCGCTCCTGCAACCGAACTATGAACGTGCGCAAACCTTTTATGAGAAATCGCTTGAACTGGAACCGACCGGTTCGCTTCGCGAAACGCTGCTCTTCAAGCGGGCGCTCTGCAATCAGAAACTGGGCAGACATGGGCCGGCCGCCGATCAGTTCGAAGCGTATCTTCTGGAGTTTGACCCGGCCTTTCGCGAAGCCCGGAGGCTGCGCACGGGAGAGCAGCCGATGCCGGGGAAGGCCGACGGGGGCGGGGCGCACTGGATCGACGCGCGACTTGGCCTCGGTGAATCGAAGCTGTTTCTCAATGATCGGCTGGAAGCGCGTCGCGTGCTTCAGGACCTTTTGTCGGGATTGGAATCGGCCAATGGCGGAACGCCAGCGGACAAGACGGCTGTCGGTCGTCGCGATGATGCGTGGATCAAGGCCAAGTTGCTGATCGCCCGGACGTTTCAGATTCCGACGCCGCCCGACTCGATCAGCCTTCATTCGGGCGTGAAGGTGCTGAACGAACTCATCGATCGATTCCCCGCATCGGCCGAGGCAGTGACCGCGGCGTTTGATGTTGGGGTGGCATACCGTAATCAGGGGCGAACCGATGACGCCATTGCGGCATTCAGATCGCTGATCAATCGCGATCGGATCCGTCCTGAGGAGTCAAACATCGTCAAATCGGCTGAAGCGCTCTCGCAGTCGGCGCTCTTTCAGGTCGGCCAGTTGCTGCTTTCGCAGCGAAAATACGCGGATGCGATCGGCGCGTGGAACCAGTACATCGCAAAGTATCCCAATGGTCCGCAATGGGCGAGTTCGCAACAGGCGATTATCGACGCGGAGTATGGCATCGGCGCTGACGCTCAGGCGGATGAGCGCTTCGACGACGCGAGAGGCGCCTGGGCACGCTTTATCGAGAAGTATCCGCTCGACCCTCGGGCCAGCGGCATTCTGTTCGCTTTCGGTGAAATGGCGTTCCGGGAGCAAATGAAGCGAAAGGATGCCGGCGACGTGCCGGATTGGAACATTCCGATTCAGGCATGGAAGCGACTGGTCGAGAAGAACCCCGGCACCGAGGACGCCGGACGCGCGCAGTATCGAATCGGTCAAACGCTGGAAGAGAATGTATTTGATCTGGACGGCGCGATCACGGCTTATCAAAAGTTGAACTGGTCGGCCATGGCGCCGCTTGCCGCACAACGGCTTTCGGCGATGCGCTCGGTCAGCATGGAGCTTCGAACAGACCGGGCATACCGCGCGGATGAGAAACCCGTCGTTCATGTGGACGTGCGGAATATAGATCGTCTGACGGTCAAGATGTACCGCATCGACATGGAGGAGTATTTCCGCAAGGGTCGCTCCCTCAATGGCGTTGAAGGACTCGACCTGATCCTGATTGATCCGGACGAGACCTTTGATGTCGAAGTGAGGGACTACGCGCCCTATCGACCGATCGCGCAGACGATCGAGATTCCGTGCAAGGTTCCCGGAGCGTGGGCCGTCTATGTCAGCAATGAGAAGAGCGCTGCGCAGGACAAGGGGGCGCCGGCCGGGCTGGCCGCTGATCGGCCGACTCGATTGCAGGCGACAACGCTCGTGCTGGTGTCGGATATTGACGTACTGGTTCAGTCATCGCGCGGACAGGTGCTGGTGTATGTTCAGGACATGCGGCAGATGAAGCCGATGCGCGGTGTGAAACTTCTTATCGCAGATCAGTCGTCGGTCATTCTCGAGGGTCAGACGGACGAAGGCGGTTTTTTTGCTTCGACCGATGCGAAGTTGAAAAATGCCGGACGTCTGTCGGTATTCGCGAAGGTCGGCGGATCCGCCGGGGCTCATGTCGCAGGCACGGCACTTGGCCTGGAGGGTCTGTCATTCTCGCAAGGACTTCGGCCGCGGGGATACATTTACACCGATCGGCCCGCCTATCGTCCGGGCGATAGCGTCAACATTCGCGGCATACTCCGCGAGGTGGCAGGCGGCGCGTACAGTCTGCCGGCGCAGCCTGAAGACAAGCGCCTGCGCTGGAAGATCGAGATCGTCGACGCCAAGGGCCGAACACTACGGGCGGACGAGATTGCACTGACGGAATACGGCACGTTTTCGTCGCTTTTTCAGATTGCAGACGACGCGCCCGTGGGAAACTATCGAATCATCGTGCGTCGTGTCGACGGGCCGGCATTCGAGGGCGGCTTTGGCGTAGAGACCTACAGGCTGACGACGGCGTTCATTGCATTTGATATTGCCCGTCCCGTTGTGCTGCGTGGCGAGCGCGTGACCGGCGATATTCTTGTTCGGTATCACTATGGGGAGCCGGTGATCGACAAGGAAGTGGAGTATGAACTGCACTTTCCGAACGGCGATGTCGAACGGCGTGCCGGGCGAACCGACAAGACCGGTAAGATCGCGATTGAGTTCGAGACGGCCAGCCTCCCGGAAGATGGCCAGGTGCAACTCGTCGCGCGTCAGGCGGACATGAACCTGATGGCGGCGGACACAGTCTTTGTGGCGGTGCGGGACTTCACGGCGGGCGTTTCCACGCTTCGCTCGCTTTATCTGTCTGAAGAGCCGGTCGAGGTGCGGGTCGAGACGCGCGATCTGAAGGGCGGGCCGACTGCCCGCAAGATGACGGTCACGGCCTACCGCAGAACTTATGAAAAAGGCATGTGGTCGGAATCACGCGCGGAATCGGCGGAGGTTGCAACGGATGCCGGCACGGGCGTGGGTCGGGCATCTCTCAAACTTGCAAAGGGCGGGATCTACATCATTCGGGCGGAAGGACGTGACACGCGCGGCGAGCTTGTGGCCGCGGAGGCATCGCTCACTGTTTCCGATGCCGAGGATACGACACGCCTGCGGCTGTTCTCAGATCGCGAGAACTATCGCGTGGGCGATCGCATCGCACTGGATGTCCATTCCCGGATCGAACCGATTCGACGGTCGCGAATCGGCGAGAGCGGTGGAGTAGAGCGAGGTGACAGCTCTGCGCCCGAGGCCCTCGCCGTATTGATGAGCGAAGGTGATGGCGTTTTCCAGTATCGCACGGTGACCATCCGTCCGGGGCACAATGCCATTGATCTGACTGTGGAAAATGTTCACTTCCCGAATTTCAAACTGATCGCGGCCGTCATGACCGGCGGGAAACTTCATATTGCGACGCGGGAATTCACAGTCGAACGCGAGCTGAGTGTGAAGATCAAGCCGCGTCAATTGACGGCTCGGCCGCGGGACGAGATGTCGGTTGACATCGTGGTGACGGATCAGCAGGGCAAACCGGTTCAAGGCGAGTTCAGCGTGGCCATGGTGGATGCCGCGTTGTTGGCACAGTACGCGGACAGATCGCCGCCGATCGTGCCATTCTTTCAGTCTGATGCCCGCCGATCGACCGACAGCCGGACGCAATCGAGTTGTACGTTTCTTTATCGTCCGGCGACCACCGCCATGGTGACGGAGGTGCTGGATTTTGATGCCGAACTAGCGGAGGCGGACGACGAAAAGGACTACTCTCGGGCAATGCGTCGGATCGCGGAATCGTGGAAGCCGGGCGAAGCTGCTCCCCCGGCCTCGCCGGCTCCGACAGCGGGGGGCGTTGATCTGGCACTGATTCTGGGACGAGACGGGGCCGTGGAGAGTGAGGGAGCCGGTGGCGATGCAAACGCACAACCCGCCGTGAAGCGGCGATCGGGCTCGGCGGGTGTCGCGTCGTTGTTCGGCGGCGTTTCGGCGAGGCCCATGAAGGACGAAGTGAGCCAGATGGCCGCCCAATTCAGACCAGAGTCGAAGGATGACGAGTTTGGTGACATGGGCGTGGCGCCAATGGTTCGTGCAGGGCTCGCTGATTTGCCGGATCGCGAAGCGTACAAGCAGCAGTTACAGCGGCGGCTCTTTGAATCGTGCCAGTCATGGATTCGTTCAGGACAGATGGACAATCGCGCGATTGACGAACGGCTCGGGGAGGCGGTCCGTGCGACGCCGTTTCGCACGTATTATCCGGAAGTCGCGTATTGGAATCCGCAGGTCGTTACGGATTCGGAGGGCAAGGCGACGGTGACGATCGTGCTGCCCGACTCGAGCACGACGTGGAAACTGATCGCGCGCGGAACCACACGGGACACGATCGTCGGAGAAGCGTCGGCCGAGGTTGTCAGTAAGAACGATTTTCTGGTCGAGTGGAACGCGCCGGCGATGCTCATTGAGGGTGATCGCTTCGTGCCGCGCGGACAAGTGCACTGCCTCACTCCGTTCGCGGGACGCATCAAGGTACAGTTCGAAGCCCGGCGATCCAATGGTGAGCCGATCGCCTCGGGCGAGAAAGTCATGGACGTGGAATCAAGCGGCGTGTTCGACGTGGAATTCGATGCGATCGAAGTTCCCGCGAGTGAGCTGGTTGCGCTGACATTGTCTGCTGTCGCGGTCGCGAAGAATCAGGACGCCGGGAGCGGGGCGCGCGAGCTGTCCGATTCGTTGAAGGTCGAGATTCCGGTTCAGACCTGGGGACTGCGAATCGAATCCCAGCAAGCCGGAATTGTGAAGGACACCGAATTTGTTGAGATTGAGCTGCCCCAGCTTGAAGACATGAAGCATGCCTATCATGACATGCGACTTGTCGTCGCCGTCGGCTCTTCCATGCAGCGTTGGCTGGTCGAAGAGGCGCTCGAGATGGGCGGCCGCTGGAACCGTATCGACGTAGGAATGAAGCGCTGGCGGGTGACACCACCGCGGACGCATGCGGATACGGCTTCAGTGCTTCTTGGCACCCTTTATGCGGGGGATTATCTCGCGTCCAACGCTGCCGCACAGGATCCTCGTTTGACATCGGATCGGGTGCTGCTCGATGAGCGCGTCGCCGGGCTGATCGCGCAGCTTCTGGCCAGCCAGAACGACGACGGCGGGTGGCCCTGGTGCGGCAGTGTGGGTGAGTCAAATCCGTGGGTCAGTGCGGCGGTGGCGTGGTCACTTGGAAAGGCGAAGTATAACGGCTACGCACCGGCAACGGACGCGGTTGCGAGGCTGAGTGCCTATCTGCAGAAGTCCTTTGCCGATGCGGCGGTGAATCAGGCTGAACTGAAGACGGTTGTTCTGCATGGCCTGGCGTGGATTGACGATATCGATTTCGGTCACGTGAATCGGCTGTATCGAAATCGCGAAAGCCTCGGCTCGGCGGGTCTGGCGCATCTTGCACTGATTTTCGCGAAACTCGACCGCGGCACGATGGCAGCGGAAGTGCTTGAGTTGTTGGCCCGCAAGTCGAGCATTACGAATCGCAAAAATGTTCGGATTTGCGAGGTCCGGTGCACGGACAATTCCGCGTGGATGCGTAGTGAGTTGGAAGTCACGGCGCTGACGCTGCTCGCACAGCTTCAGGTGGATCCCCGCAACGATCGTGTGGCTTCGATGGTCGCGTATCTTGCCGGCGCCGCCCGCGCCGACGGGTGGCGTCCGCATAAGGCGAAGGGGCCGGTCATTGCGGCGCTGGCAACATACTATCTTCGCGGTGAGCGCGATCGCGAGAATTTCAGGATGGGCCTGTCAGTCAATGGGAAGCCGGTCGGTGAAGTCACTTCCGACACGCCCGAATCGCTGGTTTTTCAGTTCTCCAGTGATGAATTGGCCGCCGGCAGGCAGCGCGTGGATTTCAGTTTTGCCGGACGCGGTGAGTGTGCCTATTCGGTGACACTCTCCGGATTCCGGGCGTGCTATCCCACCGCGGTCGAAGCCAGAAATGAGATTGTTTATGTCAATCCGCGCGAGATCGATCCACCTTCGATGGAGTACCGGGGCCGGCAGGTTCGGAGGGGTTTCGGAGTTGCCGCCCGGTACGATTCGTTCACCAATGTGGCGAAACATGTGCCGGTCGGGACGGTCGTGTCGGCACGAACTTCGTTCGGCCGAATGGACACTCAGCGCGGTGACGCGGCGGATCGCGACTATCTCATTGTCAAAGAGGTGATTCCGGCGGGGTTCCGGCTGCTGACCGACACGCTCAGCGGCTCGTATGCTTCGTATGATGTGCGAGACAATGTCCTGACACTCTATTACGGGAACGTGGCCGACCTGGGCCAGATTTACTACAAAATGGTGGCTGTCACTCCCGGCACCTACCGCCTGCCGCCGACAATTCTTCGCAGCCTCTATCGGCCCGAGGTCTATCATCTGAATCGCGATGACCAGACACTGACCGTCCTGCCGCGCGGCGCTAAAAGCCCTGACGAGTATCAACTGTCGCCGGACGAGCTGTACGAGTTCGGGCGATTCCATTTCGACGACGGTGACTTCGCGGCGGCATCGGAGTATTTGAAGAAACTGGTTGCCGGGGCGTGGACGCTTAGAGACGAGCCTTATCGGCAGTCCGTCCGGATGCTGCTCACCTGCGCACTGCAGATCGGCGACAACGAGGCAATTGTCAACTACTTCGAAATTCTCAAAGAGAAATTCGGCGATCTCGTGATTTCCTTCTCCGAGATTGTTCGCGTTGCAAAGGCATACGCCGCCACCGGACAGCAGGAACGTGCCTGTGTGATTCATCGCGCGACCGCCGATTCGACTTTCATCGCCGAAACGGCCGTTGGCGGAGTCCTCCAGGCGGAAGGGCGTTTCCTGGACGGACACGATTTTCTCGTGCGGCTCTGGCGGGATTATCCCGATACGCCCGAGGTGCAGAGCACGTTCTTTGCAGCATCTCAAGTGCTGTATTCCAGAGCGGCTACTGCCGCGTCGCTGTCGCCGCGCCGCACAGCGGAGGGCGCGGCACGGCGAGTGACGCGGCTATCGATCATGGCCGAAACGATCCGCATGCTGGAGACGTTTGTCACGCTTTATCCCGACAGTCCGGCCGTGGACGAGGCGTCGTATTCGCTTGTGAACGCATACCTGGACCTCGACGATTTCAAGACCGTCATTTCACGCACGGAGGAGTTGATCAGGCTCTTCCCGCAGAGCAAGTGGCTCGACCGTTTTCGGTATATGCAGGCCCTGGCATACTTCAATCTGGGCGAATTCGACAAGGCCCTCACACTGGCCATCCAGGTTTCCGAATCCACATTCGTGGATGATCAGGGCGTGACGCGACCCAGTCCGAACAAGTCGCTGGCGCTCTATATTGCGGGACAGATTTTTCACGCACAGTCAAAGATTGAGAAGGCGATCGAGTATTACAAGAAGGTCGGATCGCAGTTCTCGGATGCGTCGGAAGCCGTCGAGTTCTTTGAGCACAAGTTCATCCGTCTGCCTGAGGTGACGATCTTCCATCCAGATGACAAGGTCTTTCGCGAATCGGTGGCGCTTGAGCGCCTTTTCAGCGTCGCCAATCTGCCGCGTGGACAGAGGCCGACCCAGCAAAACTCGCCGCAACGGGAATACAACGAGAGCGTGTCGATGAAGCCGTTCGTTCGGGTCAGCTACCGAAATGTGAAAGACGCCGTTGTGCAAGTGTACCGCGTCGATCTCATGAAGCTCGCGCTGGTCGAGAAGAACCTTAATCAGATCGCGTCGGTCAATCTTGCCGGCATCAAGCCGATTATCGAAGAGACCGTTCAGTTGAACGACGATAAGACCTATCTTGACAAGCAGCAGCGCGTTCCGCTCGATCTGGCCGGTCGGAAGGATGGCGCCGATTCCGTCGAGGGGGCCTACCTTGTGATCTGCCGGTCTGGTGACTTTTATTCCAGTGGCCTGGTTCTCATCACCCCGCTGGCTGTCGAAGTCCAGGAGGATCCCGCCGGCGGCCGGGCGCGCGTCAACGTGGTCGATGCCCTGACGCGCGGTGGAGAGAAGAGTGTGCATGTGAAGGTGATTGGCACGGGTATGACGAGGTTTGTAAGCGGAGAGACCGATTTGCGCGGCATGTTTATCGCGGACGATATTCGCGGCGCAGTGACGGCGATTGCCCGCGACACGAATGGGCATTTCGCGTTCTACCGAAGCGAGTCGATCCTGGCTGAGCGATTGGCGAGGCAGCCGAACGAGAAGGGCAGCATCGGGAGGAAAGAGACCGCCGGTTCGTCGAAGGCGAATTATCGCGGAAATCTCGATCTGGATAATTGCCGAATGCAAGAGTTGAATAGCCAGTGGCTTGAAGGCAGATTCCAGCAGCAAGGGCGCGGCGTGGCCGTGCAAAAGGCGCAATGACCGCTGTGGCTTTGCGCAAGAGGGTCTCGGTTCGCGCTCGGTGGAGGGGGGTCAGGTTGCGAGCAGTCGCACCACTTCCGCCGCGCAGCCCCACGACAGGGTGACACCGGCGCGGCCGTGCCCATAGTTGTGGATGATTGTTCGCCCACAATCAAGCGATTCTCGCTCCAGCCGCACGGCTTCATGTGCGGAGGCGTTGTCGCGACAGGGCCGGATTCCCGCCAGGGCCGCGATGCGATCTGCGGCGAGCCGTTCGGCGTTGGCAACGTTGCATGCCTTGAGCAGCGCCGCACATCGGCGGACAATGCCGTCGATCGCGGCGGCCTCTGTCACCGGATTTTCCTCACCGCGCTCAAAGGTCCCGCCGAGTACGACAAAATCGTCGAAGGGAAACACATATGCGCCGACGGCGCTGTTGGGATCGTCGCCGCCTTCAAGCAGGCACTCCGACAGGCCGATCGTGTTTCTGATTCGTAGAATCTGTCCGCGATAAGGGGTCATTGCCGCGTCGTGCGCGAGTTCGCGTGCGCCCAATCCCGAGCAGTTGACGATCACGTGATAACCACGATCGAAGAGTTGCTGAAACGAGGCGATGGTTTCCGTGACGATGCAGCCTGACAGACCACCGACGAATCTTTCTTCGAGCCAGGGCACATAGCGCGGGATATTCATTTTCGGCAGGATGCACCGCACGCCGTCGACATAAGGCGCCGGCGGGTTGTGCAGGCGTTCAAAGTCTTCGACGATGTCGGACCACCACGGATCGGCGTCGAGCGGCTCGACGAACAACTCGCGCATGCGTCCCATCGTCACTCCGGATGCCGTGGGAGAGTCGTCGGCCAGCGCCGCGAAAACGGCGAAGGATTCGGTCGTCCATTGCGCGGCGGAAGGGCTGCCGTCGATTCGGTAGGGGGAAAAAATCGCCCCGGAGCGGTCGCTCGTGGTCTCGGGCGTTCGATCTCGCGCGAAGAGTGTCACGGGATGACCCGCTTCACGAAGGCGGATTGCCGAAGCAAGACCGACGACGCCGGCGCCGATGACGGCAACGGGATGTTCTGTGTGCGCCATGAGTTGAATGGTGTCAGACCTGCATCCGATTGCAAGTGCAATTTCACCTTACAAACTGGAGGTGGGGCCGTGGCTGTGATTGACTCCGGCCGGCACTTGGAGTTCGGGAGCGGCTTGGATATGCTGGTCCATCAAACGCACCCATTGCGCGCAACGGAGGCGACTCGATGCTTATTAACGGCGAACCGGATTTTGAAGTCGGAATCATCGGTGGTGGACCGGCAGGCGCGGCCACGTCGGGGTATCTAGCCAAGGCAGGAATCCCCTGCGTCGTCATGGAACGCGAGCTGTTTCCGCGGCCGCATATCGGCGAGTCGCTGGTTCCCGCCACGACGCGCGTTTTCCGGGAGCTTGAATTCATCGACGAAATGGAACGCGCGAAATTCCCGAAAAAGCTGGGCGCGGTCTGGACTGCCAAATCGAAAGCTCCGGTGTATTCACACGACTGGGCCGAATTGCCTGAGGACAACTTCACTGACATTCGATTCGAAGAGCGTCAGCAGGAAGGCGTTGATCGGCGATACACCTACCATGTCGATCGCGGCAAGTTTGACCTGTTATTCCTGCAGCATGCGCACAAGCTCGGAGCCAAGGTTTATGAGGGCGTTCGCGTCACGCGGATCGATTTCGAGTCGAAGCCCTATCCTCGCATGTACTTCAAGATGGGCAACAAGGAGATGTATCTCACGGTCAAGATGGTGATCGATGCATCCGGGCGCGACACGCTGCTTGGTAATCAGCTTCGTGTAAAAGTGAAGGACCCCGTCTTCAACCAGTTTGCATTTCATACGTGGTTCGACGGATTTGACCGGCGCGATCCGGGTCATCCGGACAAGGCCGATTACATTTTCATACACTTTCTGCCGATCACCAACTCGTGGATATGGCAGATACCCATTACCGATACGATCACCAGCATCGGAATCGTCACGCAGAAACAGTATTTTCCCAAGACTCGGGAGGAACGCGAATCGTGGTTCTGGGAGTGCATCAGCTCGCGGCCCGATCTGCACGAGCGACTGCGCAAGGCCGAGCGCTGCCGCCCCTTCAAGGAGGAGGGTGACTACAGCTACGCAATGAGGCAGGTCTGCGGCGACCGATGGGCCCTTGTCGGCGATGCCGGCCGGTTTGTTGATCCGATCTTTTCAAGCGGCGTATCGATCGCGCTCAATGGTGCACGCCTAATTCAGGCTGACATTCGCGCGGCGGCAGAGAAGGGTGAGTACGGCAAGGCCAGCTTTGAGAACTTCGAACGCACGCTGCGCTGGGGCACCCGCAACTGGTACGATTTCATCACGCTTTACTATCGTCTGAATGTGCTGTTCACCATGTTCATTCAGGATCGTCGCTACCGCCTTGATGTGCTCAAGCTCCTCCAGGGAGAAGTGTACGATGAGGAAACACCCGATGTGCTCCGGCGAATGAAGGAAATCGTCACGGCTGTCGAGCAGAACCCGAATCATGTGTGGCACAAGCTATTGGGCGATCTGACGTGCAATGAATTCAAGCCTTCGTTCTGACTGATCCGGCCGCGAGGTGATGGTTGATTCGCCAGGCGATTCTCCCGCCTTGTTGACATCTCCATGTTTCGATGACCGTCGCGTTACGTCCAGCGGCATGTTATTCGGACGGCCGATCGCGCTTCGCTCAACTTTGGAATCCGGCGAGTCGATAATCTGGCTGGAAATAGTGCGCTTGAACGGAGACGCCGGGCAATTGCGCCTTGAGCGTTGAATCATGTCGCGATTTGCAGGCAGCATTGAAATGAAATTGACCCAATTAATCTATCTGAGTCGAGCGACCCGCCCAATGAACGCAGGGGATCTGGAATCGATCCGAACAAAGTCTGATCAATTCAATTCACAGCACGGGCTGACTGGCGCGCTCTTCTACCTGGGTGGGAACTTCATGCAGATTCTTGAGGGCGGCGCTACGGCGGTGACATCGCTTTATGCCCGAATTCAGACGGATCCACGTCACTGCGAATGCAAAGTTGTGTGCCTGGGACCGCTTGATCGCCGAATGTTCCCGGAATGGTCGATGAAAGTCGTGGATGTCGATGCCTGGTCCCGGGAACTCCGCAAGGAATTCGTATCGATTATCATGGATGCGGAGCAGCCGAGCGGGCTTCAGATTGATCGCTTGCATGCCTTCCTGACTTCGGTCACGCTTCAGCCCGCAACATTTGGCGCCTGAATGCGGCAGCGCCGCAGGGGGACGTGAAGGCGTTGTGACCGGGCCTGAGGCAGTCCATCGCTCTCCTGGCGCAGGTCTCGATGCACGGCGTGACTCACTTCGCGCCCGACGCCCATACCAGGACCAGATAAGGCGTGAAGTTACCCGCCTCTATTCCATTGAAGAGCATCGGCGATTGGTTTCTTGGGAATGTCTGGCACCGTGCAATTGTCCGCTGGATAGCCGACTGGCATCAATAGGAACGGTTTTTCGAAGACCGGCCGGCAGAGCAGTTCCCGCAGAAAGGTCATTGGACTGGGAGTGTGTGTGAGGGTTGCCAGGCCAAGCTGCTGGCAAGCCATGAGAAAGAAGCCGGCGGCAATTCCGGTGCTCTCCGATGGGTAGTAAGTCCGCAGTTTGCGGCCGTCCTTTTCCTCGAAGTCGATGCGGAACAGAATCACGAGATGAGAGGCGACCTCCAGGAAGGGCTTTTCCCAGGTTGTCCCAAGAGGCTCCAACGCATCAAGCCACTCCTGCGGCATCCGATGTTCGTAGCCATCCCGCTCCTCTTTTTCCGCGGCGACGCGAATCTCCCGCTTCAGCAACGGATCATCCACGACGACGAATCGCCAGGGCTTGCGATTTGCTCCGCTCGGCGCGGAGTGGCCGATCTCAATCGCCAGCTCGAGTACGCGGCGGTCGACCGGCCGGTCAGAGAAGAAACGGCAGCTTCGTCGATTGCTCATATCCTCCAGCAAGGATCTTCCCCTGTGGAATTGCCAGTCGGTGTCTCGCGCGGGCATGTTATAGGGGATCGTCGGAGCGGGCATATCGCCTCCGTTGCATCGTGCATTGGAATGGGTTGCTTGGAAAGAAAATGGTGTGTCGCCGGCACGCACCGATGACACACCACCGTATTTCTTGCAGTTTGTTCCGGGCAGACAATCCGGACTCAGGCGGGGGCGATCATACCCAGCCGCGCAATTTGCAAGCCTCGGCCACGCGCGTCACCGCCACCATGTAGGCGGCCAGTCGCATATGAACCTTCGCCCGTTCGCGCGTTTCGTAGACTGCATTGAATGCATCCGTCATGCGCCGATCTAGCTGCTGGTGCACATCTTCGAGCGACCAGTAGTAGTTGTAGGTGTTCTGGACCTGCTCAAAGTAGCTGACGGTGACGCCGCCGGCATTTGCCATGAAATCGGGCAGGACAAGCTGACCGGCTTTGTGCAGGATTTCATCCGCGCCGGGAGTGGTCGGCCCGTTGGCGAGTTCGCAGATCAGCTTGGCCTTGATCTTGCCTGCATTGGCTTCGGTGATGACGCCCTCGAGCGCAGCCGGGTAAAGGATGTCGACGTCAAGTTCAAGCAGGTCGGCATTGCTGACCGGCGTCGTACCGGGAAAGCCTTCGATCTTGCCGGTTTCATTCTTGTATTTCACGATCGCCATCGGATCGATGCCGGCCTTGCTCATGACACCGCCGCGCGAGTCGCTCACGGCGACGAGCTTGCCGCCTCCGAGAATTTCGGAGTGAAGCGTCGCGGCGAATTGACCAGCGTTTCCGAAGCCCTGGATGGCGTAGGTTGATTTTGACGGGTCGAGCTTGATCTTCTTCGCCGCCTCTCGAACCACATAGACGCCGCCTCGTGCGGTGGCGTCGCCGCGGCCTTCACTGCCGCCCAGCGGAATTGGTTTGCCCGTGATGACGCCGGGATGACTTTGGCCGACGATGGTTTCGTACTCGTCCATCATCCATGCCATGATCTGCGGCGTGGTGTAGACATCGGGTGCGGGCACATCTCGATGAACGCCCAACTCCCGAGCGACCACCCGCATGTAGGCCCGGGCGAGTCGTTCCTTTTCGCTTTCGCTCATTTCCTTCGGATTGCAGGTCACGCCGCCCTTGCCGCCGCCCAACGGAATATTCACCACCGCGCACTTCCAGGTCATCCATGCGGCCAGTGCACGTACCGTGTCAATTGTTTCATCGGGGTGCCAGCGCAGGCCGCCCTTGGTCGGGCCGCGGGCGCCGTTGTACTGAACGCGATAGGCGTGGAAAACCTTTGTGCGGCCGTTGTCCATCTTGACTGGAAGCGTGTATCGAAACTCGCGCTGCGGCCACCGTAGAAGCTCGTGCGTGGCGGGATCGAGACCGAGCTTCTTTGCGGCCTCGTCGAGTTGTTGCTGAGCGATCTTGAATGGATTCATCTCGGACATGAGCCATGCTCCTAAAGCGAAATGATTCGACGGAAACACGATGCTGAATCTGCATCGCTGCCTGTGCCCCTTCGCGTACATGCAAATCGCGGGCCTGGAGCGATTCGCACCAATTTCCTGCCACGTTGCGGGGAAAAACGCCCCATGCGTCAGCCCGGCGGATCTTAACGCTGCGAAAAAATCAGCACAATGGGCGGCGATTTCCGATTGGTGACGGGGTGCGACTAACGCCTCGTCGGCATGGCTAGTCCCTGGAGGCCCGCGCCTGGCTATTCATGTGTCGATCGTAAAGCTCCTCAAATTCCTGCAGCAGCTTTGAAAAATGCTCCATTGTGTCTTCAATCGGTTTCGGGTTGCTCATGTCCACTCCCGCCAAACGCAAGGTCTCAAGCGGGTACCGGCTGCTACCGGAGGAAAGGAAATTCATCATTCCCTCGACGGCGCCGTTTTCGCCGTCGATGATTCGCCGGCCGATGTTGGTGGCGGCGCAATGGCTCGTCGCGTAGGTGTAAACGTAGAAGTTGCGATAGAAATGGGGGATCCGCAGGCACTCTGCCGCGGCCGACGGTTCAATCACGAGGTCCGGACCGTAGTATTTTCGAACGAGCTCGCCGTAGATTTCGCAGAATCGGTCTCCGGTCAGCGCTTCGCCTTTTTCCGCCAACTCGTGAATCGCCAGTTCGAATTCGGCGAACATGGTCTGTCGAAAAACGGTTGTGCGGATGCCTTCGATCTGCTGCTGCAGGATCAACAGCCGTTCGATATCGTTCTTTGCGTTGTTAATGAGGTGGTGCGCGAGCAGCACTTCGTTGACGGTAGATGCCACCTCGGCGCAGAACGTCGCATAATCGCCGTAAATCGGGGGCTGGTTCTTAACGGTGTACCACGAATGCATCGCATGGCCCATCTCGTGGGCGACGGTCGAACGATCGTTCATCGTTCCCCCGTAATTCAGCAGCAGGAATGGATGTGTCAGATAGGAGCCCCAGCAGTAAGCGCCGCTGCGTTTCGATTTGGTCTCATAGATGTCAATCCATCGTGATTCAAACGCGCGGCGAAGCGTCTGTATGTAGTCAGTGCCGAGCGGCTTCAGTGCAACTAGGATCGTGTCGATCGCGTCTTCATACTTAATCTTTTCTTCCTCGACATCGACCAACTGGACGTACAAGTCGTACCCGTGAATTTCATCCAGCTTCATCAGGCGCTTGCGCATGTCGACGTACTTGTGAAGGCGCCAGGTATTTCGGCCGACGGTTTCGACGAGGTTCTTATATACTTCAGTGGGGATGTTCGGACCGCTGAGAGCGGCGTCCAACGCCGAAGCATAGTGGCGGGCCTTGGCGTTGAAGATGTGCTGTTTGAGATGGGCGCTGAGCATCGCGCCAAGTGTGCTCTTTACTTTTGCATAGGTGTCGTGCATGCCGAGAAACGCATCGCGCCGGACGCGTCGATCGCGCGAGTAGATCATCTTTGTATAAGTCGCGGCGCTGAGCTTCGTGTCGTTGCCCTTTTCGTCTTTGATGACCGGGAACTCCATGTCCGCATTCGTGAAGAGTCCGTAGATATTGCCCGGTGCCGCGGTCACTTCGCCCGTCATCGCGAGCAGCTCTTCCTCGCGGGGCGACAGGTAGTGCGCCTTCTCACGCTGGATGTCCTCGAGGGCGTGACGATAGATCGCGAGGTCCTTGTTCTCCTTCATCCATGATTCGATCGTCTCCCACGGTATCGTCAGCATCTCGGGGACGAACCAACTCGTCGCTTCGCCGGCGGTCGTGGCGAGAGTGTGCGTGCGGCTGTCACGCGCCTGTGCCGCACTGACCGACATGTCCTGGTGATAACTCAGTCCGGCATAAACAATGAGCCGGTCAAGTTCGAGCATGAGTGTGTCACGCGCTTTCAGTGCCGCCAGCAGTGAATCCCCGGAGGCCGAGAGCGTGCCGCGCAATGCCTTGACCTCAGGGATCTTCGCAGCGGTTCGGTCAAACGCGGCATTGAAGGCGGCGTCGTTTTCAAAAATATCCGAGAGATTCCATTTGTCCTTCTCGGCGATTTGATCGCGCGTCGGCGCGCCAAGCGGCTTGGCCATTTTCTCATCAGCACTTATTTCGCTCGGACCGAGGGTCGGCGAGAACGAGGCGGACGACAGCGGCGAACTGATGGCGGCAAACACGGTCATGGTCAGAAATCCTTTTCTTTTGGCTTGCGTGATCTTCTGGTTCATTGCATTGCTTCCTGTTCAGGATCGGGTCTTATTGCCGGGCAGATTAACCGCCCCGGCACGATTTACTTTGATGGTTTCGGCGGCAAGGTGATTTCATTGGCTTTTTCAGCCATTTCTTCGATGCGCTTTTCGTCGGCCGCCTTGATGATCTGCCCTTGGAGCACGCCGCCGTAGTTCGTTCCGAACCAGGTGCCCGCGTAGAATCCGTCGTGAATCATGACGCGGGCGGAGTAGGTACCCAGCAAGGGCAGTTCGGTCTTGTCGAGCGTAATGATCGGAACATCTTCAGCCCAGACCACGCGGACGTTGAACGGCAATTCAACATCCCGGTCGGCGAATTGAACGCGCGCCGTGATGATCCAGTTGTCGTCGAGTCCTTTGGACACGCCTTTGATGGTGTATCGCTCAGTATGAGGCGGCGAGAGCGGGGCTTTGCCCTGAAGGCCCTCGGCGTTGGTCATCTGCCATGAGCCGCGAAAGACCACATCGGTGAGTGTGGACTTGAATTTCGCTTCGAGTGCCTTCCGCTTGTCGGCTGGCGTGGATGCCTTCGGGGAATCGCCGGGCGCCATTCGTACGTCCTGGGCGGTGGGCTGCGTCGCTGACTGTTCATTTGCGGTGGATGTTACGGCGGCGATTACCAGCGATCCGATCGCCGCCAAAGCGGCCAGAATGAACGGTCGAAACTGGATAAACATGAAGGTCGCTCCTTTCTGCGCGGCTATGGTATCGCGATTGGGTACGGGATGTCGCCTTCTCTGGAGCCCAATCGCGGCTTTCCTGGCAGAATACATCGGGTTGCTCATTCCCGGGTGGTGGTCCGATTGTGCCGTTGCTGAAAAATGCCACAATCCGTTCCGCTTGAAATCGATCGCCGGCCGGGCACAATGGGGGGGCGAAAAGCCCGACGGGATGGCTCGTTATTCCGTCAGTTCGGGTGAATTCTCGCACATGGGGGTCGTAAGGTAGCCGGCCCGATCGACGGTCCGCGCCCGCGACCCGGTCTGTTCGCCACTCACATATTGAAGGGAACGTTCATGTTTTCACCGCTTTTCCCATCTATTTCTCGATCTTCTCGTTGGACAACCCGTGCGAGGATGCCCGCCGCCGGCGCCTTGCTCATGCTGGTCGCCGGGCTGTTCGGTTGCTCCAGCGTCGCCACTCGGCCGGCTCAGCGTGTTGAATATCCCGAAACGCGGCGGGATTCCGTTGTGGATTCGATCCACGGCGTCGAGGTGGCCGACCCGTATCGGTGGCTCGAGGACGACAATTCCGAAGAGACAAAGGCATGGGTTACGGCGGAGAACAAGGTGACGTTCGCTTACCTTGAGAGCATTCCGGAGCGCGAAAAAATTCGTGCGCGCCTGGAGAAGCTCTGGAATTTCGAGCGCTTCGGCACACCGATCAAGCGAGGCAACCGATACTTCTTCTCGCGAAACGACGGACTTCAGAATCAAAGCGTGATGTACGTCATGGACGGCCTTAACGGCGAACCGCGAATCCTGCTCGATCCGAACACGCTCTCGAGTGACGGAACCGTGTCGCTCGCGAGTTTCGATGTCGATCAGGACGGCACCAAGGTCGTCTACGGAGTGTCGGACGGCGGGTCGGACTGGCGAACTTTCCGTGTCCGCGAGGTGGAGACCGGCAAGGATCTGCTGGACAATGTCGAATGGGCGAAGTTTACGGGCGCCTCATGGGCGCGGAACGGCAAAGGGTTCTTCTATAGCCGATTTGATGAACCCGCGAAGGGCGCGGAGTTGTCCGGCGCGAATTATTTCCAGAAGCTCTACTACCACGAACTGGGCAAGCCGCAGAGCGAAGACCGCCTTATTTATGAACGCAAGGATCACAAGGATTGGGGCTTCTACGGCACCGTCAGCGACGACGGTGGCTACCTGATTATCAACGTCACGGAGGGTACCGATCCCAAGAACCGTCTGTTCTACAAGGTGCTGTCCGTGCCCGATTCGCCTGTCATTGAACTCATCAGCGAATTGGAAGCGGAGTACGACTTTATCGACAACGACGGTCCGGTCCTGTGGTTCAAGACCGATCTGAACGCGCCGAAGGGCCGCGTCATCGCCATCGATCTTCGAAATCCTGACAAATCCAATTGGCGTGAAATGATCGCCGAGCAGCCGGAGGCGCTGCAGTCGGTGTCTCACGTTGGCAGACATTTCATCGCCAGCTATCTGAAGGACGCGCACAGCGTCGTGAAACTCGTCAGCTACGACGGCCATGTGGTCCGCGAGGTTGAATTGCCGGGGCTGGGCGCCGCGAGCGGATTCGGCGGGAGGAAGGAAGACAAAGAGACGTTTTACTCCTACGCGAGCTTTAATACGCCGTGGACGACCTATCGATACGACATCACAACGGGCAAGAGCGAGGCGTTTCGCACGCCGAAAGTCGATTTCGATCCATCCAATTACGAGACCAAGCAGGTCTTCTACAGCAGCAAGGACGGCACCCAGATTCCGATGTTTATCTGCCACAGGAAAGGTCTGAAGCTGACGGGTAACAACCCCACCTTCCTCTACGGTTACGGCGGTTTCAACATTCCGCTGCCGCCGGTTTTCAGCGTGTCGAATCTTGTCTGGATGGAGATGGGCGGCGTCTATGCCCAGGCCAATCTGCGCGGAGGCGGCGAATACGGTAAGGCATGGCATGATGCCGGACGCCTGATGAAGAAACAGAACGTATTCGACGATTTCATTTCCGCGGCGGAGTGGTTGATTGACAACAAATACACGTCGCACAAGAAGATCGCCATCGGAGGATCAAGCAACGGCGGCCTCTTGATCGGCGCGTGCATGGTGCAGAGGCCCGACCTCTTCGGCGCCTGTCTCCCGAATGTCGGCGTTCTCGATATGCTGCGTTTTCAGCTCTTTACGATCGGGCACGCATGGACCAGTGACTACGGAAAGATCGAAGACGAATCCATGTTCAAGTATCTGCTTGCATATTCGCCTTATCACAACGTGAAGCCCGGTGTCTGTTATCCCCCGACCATGGTCACAACCGGCGACCATGACGATCGCGTCGTGCCGGCGCATAGCTTTAAATTCGCGGCCGCTCTGCAGGCGGCCCAGTCGTGCGACAATCCGATACTGATCCGCATAGAAACGCGGGCCGGTCACGGAGCCGGAAAGTCGACGAAGATTCAAATCGAGGAGGCAGCGGATCGATGGGCGTTCGTGCTGAATGCGATGGGAGTCCGAGCAAAGGTTGCCAACTGATCAACTGCGCCGCATGAGGACACGCGTCGCGCATGCCCTCTTGGTGGCGTGCGTGCAGGGCGGGTCGCATCGCGCGGCCCGCAATGAAATCTGAAATTGGCTGTTCTCGCAAAAACGCGAAAGCCGGCGGCGATCTCACCGTCGGCTTTCCGTCTTTTTAGGGCCGGTGTTGCTTTGATCGTCTGTCGGCTAGGTCTATTCCGATGGCGGTCCTGTTGATGGGTGGTCGGCCGAGATGTTCCCGGATCCGGCGAGTGGTGGTGAATCGGGTCCGCCGCCGCTCGCAGTTGCGAGATGAGGTTCTAACGCTTTGCGACCAGGTGAGACGGGGCCGGCCGGCTTCGCCAGCGAATCATCGTCTCTAGTCGTTGAGGTGTCCCCCAGGGACCCGCTCGAATTAAGCAGAACTGAATCGCTGGCAGACAGCGTGTCGTGAGGCTGGCTGTTCCATGAGAGCCAGACAAACAGCCCGCCGGCCGCGAGTGCGAGGGTGTAGCGGCCGACCAATCGCGCGATCCGAAACAGGCTGTTACCGTCAGATGTGCTGTTCATGGCGGGGTCTCCACGGTTCGCGGTGCAGAAGCCTCGATCAAAATGGATCCGCTTCGGTCCAGAGGCTCGGCGACGATCGATCTGGGCCCGTGCATCGTTGGACACTGCCTGGTCCAACCCACGACCGGACAAGAAGATCGGCGTCCCGTCGGCGGGTGGGACAAATTTAGGTGCATTATTTTTGGAAGGATGTGCGGCCCTCGCACGGCAGGGCTGATAACGCGGATTGACCCGGATTCGGACGATTTGCGGCTGCGGACTCCCCTTGCGACGCTTCACGACCGGCTTTCTAATGAGCCGTTTCGAATCGGTTTTCGTGTGTTCCGGCGGCCGAATCAGACTGAATCCCGCGCCCCGGATGGACGACGACCGAGGCTGAAGCTCGATAACAGACTGGAAATCTAAGGAGTGGTCCTTTGGACATCGCAAAGCTGGAAAAGAAGATTCGCGACAAGAAAGCCCTCGTCGGCGTGATGGGAATGGGCTATGTCGGTCTGCCGCTGGCACGCACATTCGGGAAGGCCGGTTACTCGATCCTCGCATTCGACGTGGACCCGCAGAAGGTCAAAATGCTGAATACCGGCAAAAGCTACATTCAGCACATTCCGGATTCACAAATACAGACCCTGATCGATTCAAAGCGCTTTCGCGCCACGGCCAACATGGCCGATCTCGGCAAGCCCGACGTGATCGTCATCTGTGTGCCAACTCCGCTTTCCAAGACGCGCGACCCCGATATGAGCTACGTGGAGTCGACCGCACATGCCATCGGAAAGACACTCCGGCCGGGACAGCTTATCACCCTCGAGTCAACCACCTATCCCGGCACGACGCGAGATCTCGTCAAACCGATCCTGCAGAAAGCAAGCGGTCTGAAGGCCGGCAAGGACTTTTTCCTGGCATACAGCCCGGAACGCGAAGATCCGGGACGCAAGGACTACACCACCGAAACGATCCCCAAGGTCGTCGGCGGACATGACCGCGCGAGCCAGCGTCTGGCGCTGGCGCTCTACGAAAACTCGATCGCCAGAGTCATCCCCGTTGCGACCTGTGAAATCGCCGAGGCCGCCAAGATCGTCGAGAATGTCTATCGATGCGTGAACATCGCGATGGTCAATGAACTGAAGGTGCTCTTCGACAAGATGGGCATCGACGTCTGGGATGTCATCGACGCGGCCAAGACCAAGCCGTTCGGATTTTCGGCCTTCTACCCCGGACCGGGACTCGGCGGGCACTGCATCCCGATCGATCCGTTTTACCTGACCTGGAAGGCGCGGCAGTATGGCGAATCGACGCGGTTCATCGAACTCGCCGGCGAAATTAACACGCACATGCCGGAGTATGTAATCAATCGCCTCGCGATGGCGCTGAACGATCGCAAAAAGTCGATCAACGGCTCGAAGATTCTCGTGCTCGGTCTGGCCTATAAAAAAGACGTGGACGATATCCGCGAAAGCCCCACGATCGAATTGATCCATCTCCTGCGGCATCGCGGGGCAAAAGTGGACTACAACGATCCGCACGTGCCAAGGACCCATAAGGGTCGCGAGCACGACCTGCGAATGGTTTCCGTGCCACTCACGGCCGCGAACTTGAAGAAGTACGATGCCGTCCTGATTTCAACTGACCACAGTGCCTACGATTACGACTTCATTGTTCGGAATTCGAAGCTCGTTGTCGATTCGCGAAACGCCACGGCGAAGGTGAAACGCGGCCGTGATCGGATTGTGAAGGCTTAAGCCCGCTTCCGGATGCAGGTTGTCTCTTGTCCTCTCCGCGTGGACATGCGGCGGTGTGTGCCCTCGCGCGCTTGCATTCCGAAGGCCGAGTCCAAATATCCAGTGAAAACCGCAACATCCGGATTTGCTGTCGGATATAATCGGCGAAAGCGGTTGCGTAGCGAGTCCGCGCCACGCGGGGTAGGTCAGGGCAGATCGGTGGGGTGATTGGGATGAATTTGTCGATTGGGTGGCTTTTCTGTTTCGTGCTGATTGCAGGTCAATCGTCCGAGAACACGGTAAAGGCTCAACTGAGTTCTACTGAAGAATCCGTGTCCGGCGTCGCGTCGGACCCGATGGCGGATGCCGAAGACTGTGTCGTCGACGATGAAGGAAAAGATCCCTTTTCATGCGGCCGTGCACAGCGAGCGGGGCGGTTCTTTAATCCGCCGGTGTTCGCTGGTGACATCGGTGGTGATCCGCGCGGCGGCGAGCCTCGCGAACCCGAAGAAGCCACCGATGTACTGCATTATTTCCTCGATATCGAAATTGTTCCCGAATACACCGGACCGACGCCGACAGCCGTTCGGGTCCAGGGTGTCAGCACGATCACCGTTCGGGCTGCTTCGGACAATCTGACGACATTCACGGTCGACATGCACGCCCCCCTGACTCTCAATAGCGTGACGGGTAATGTCACGTCCCACATGCGCAGCGGCGATTTGCTCATTATCACGCTCGATCGCCCGTACAACACGGATGAGGTCTTCCAGGTCGCCATCAGCTATTCGGGATATCCTTCGGCAGCGGGCTTTGGCGCGTTCAGTTGGTGGATGAGAAACGGCGAGATTGTTGTTGCAACGTTGTCGGAGCCCTACTACGCCAGGACGTGGTGGCCTTGCAAGGATCGCCTGTCGGACAAGGCGACGATGCAGATGCATTGCACGGTTCCGGATCCGCTGAAAGTCGGCTCAAACGGAATCAATGAAGGAATCGAAGCGTTGTCGGGAAACCGAACGAAGTACAAGTGGCACGAGATCAATCCGATGACGGCATATCTCGCCTCGCTGGCAATCACCAACTACGAGATTTACGAGCTGACCTACTTATACGATCTCGGACAGGGCACGCAGTCGATGCCCGTGGTGTGCTATGTTTATTCCGACCACTGGGATTTCGTCAACGGCGAGCCGACACCTTCGGAGAAGGCCGGCTGCGACGAATTGCTCGATCAGTTGGAGAAGTTCGGCACGCTGTTCGGCCCGTATGCCTTCCTGAATGAGAAATACGGCGTCGCTGAAACGGGCGGAACGGGCGGCATCACCTCAAGCATGGAGCATCAGACGCTCAGCAGCATGTTCCGTGTTGATATCGGCTTCAGTGATATCCATGCTCACGAGCTTGCACATCAGTGGTGGGGCGATGATGTCACATGCGGCACATGGTACGACATCTGGCTGAACGAAGGCTTCGCGAGCTATGCCGAATCACTCTATCGCGAAGTCAAGCCCTCCGGCGGCATCGCTTCGTATTGGTCCCGGATGAATGCCCGCCGCCCAAGCAGTCCCAATGCGCGGGTCTATCGCAGCAATATCAGCTCGGTCGGTGCGATCTTCAGCACGAATGACATTTACAACAAAGGCGCCTGGGTCCTGCACATGCTGCGTCATGTAATGGGCGATGCCATGTTTTTTCAGGCGCTTGCCGACTATCGCGCGACCTTCACAAGCAACTATGCGATCACGTCTGATTTTGCATCGTCGATCTCCGCAACGTTCGGGAACGATCTGACGTGGTTCACCGATCAATGGGTTATGAATTCCGGAAGCCCGCGATACGAGTGGAACTACTCAACCGTCTCATCTGATGGTCAAAACTACTTGAAGCTGCTGGTACGCCAGACGCAGAACGCCCAGGGCTTCGGATTGATCACCATGCCGGTCGATATTCGCGTCACGACGAATTCCGGCTCCGTCGTGCATCGCATCTGGAATGATCAGTGGCAGGAAAACTACGTCTTTCCGATCGCCGGCGTGCCGACCAATGTGGAGTTCGACGAGGACGGCGGCACTGACAACCGCAATTGGATTCTCGCGATCGGCAAAACCCAGACCGGCAATGCCGCAATCGCTCCGCCCGTGATTCTTTCCGCGCCGGTCACGCTCAACGGTCCGGTCTCCGGGCAGTCGCAGGTTGTTGTGACATTCAGCGAAAACATCGGCTCGTTCGATTTGGCGGACTTCAGCCTGGTCGGCGACGCGACCGGACCCAGTGCGCCCCTCAGCGTCACCTACATCAGCGGGCAGCGACGTGCGATTCTTACCTTCAGCGGCCTTCAGAACGATTCCTACACGCTTACTTTGTTCGATGACGACATCTTCGCCAACGGCATGGCGCTGGACGGCGAAATCTCCACTGCCGACTGGTGGGACAATCAGTTACTGCCGTCGGGCGACGGCCAACCAGGCGGCGACGCGGTTTTGAACTTTGTGCTTCTCGCGGGTGACGCAAACTGCGATGGTGTTGTGAATCTTGATGACATCGCACCGTTTGTCTCTGTCGCGATTGGCGATGATGTCGACGCCTGTCACTTCCTGCGAAGTGACGTGAACAACAACGGCGTTGTCGATGGCGCGGACGTGCGACTGTTCAGCAGCATCCTCGTGGGCAACTGATACCCCGTGCTATTCCGTGATTCTCGTTGCGATTTGATCCATGCCGGACTGGTGCAGTGTCAGGCTCGTGGCCCGATCGCTTTCGTCCACGTTGAAGGTGATTTGCGCGTCGACAACCTTGAGGAAAAACTCTGTCTCGGATGCGGCAAACAGTGGAAATCGCGGCTGGCCGGTCAGCATGACGGTGAGTTGTTTTCCTTCCAGCTTGACGTCGAAAATCATGCCGGGAGTGAGCTGATACCTGCCTTCATATCGCTTGAGTACCTCAACCGGGAGCTCGATCGACTGCCGCGGAGCGGGAGGCTGGTAGTCGTCCGGCAGCCGCTTGGCCGGCATGTTGCGTCCGTTCTGATGTAGCGTCACACTTTCGATGGTGCCATCATCATTGCGCTGAAAGGTGAGACGAGCCTGAACGATGCGATACGCAAACTCGGTCTCCGATCTGGGGTACACCGGTGCGGCGTCCTGTCCGGTCAGTTGAGCATACAGGGTGCCGCCTGAAAGTGTGATCTGGATGATCATGCCTGGCGCGAGTTCGTAGTATCCAACATAGCGATTCAGTACCTCCTCGGAAACCGAGGCGGTCTTTTCCGGTCGCTTCAGACGGTATTTCTTCTCGAGCAGATGAAAACCGATATCGTCCGCGCTTTCGGAAGAGTTGGTGAGCACGACGACACCCAGCTTCTTCGACGGTGCAAAGCCGCAGAATGCTCGATACCCGCCGGTACCGCCGTTGTGCCAGATGATCTCGGTGCCCTTGTCGTTGCTGATATGCCAGCCCAGTCCGATCCGAACGTTCGGCGTCTGGGTGTCAGCCCGGGGTTCAATCGAATCAGCCAGCGTCGCGGCCAGCTTCGATTCGCGAAAGCCCAGATTCGCCTCGACAAACGTGATCATATCCGCGCCGGTCGAGAGCAGAGCCCCGGCGGCGGACATCGCCTCGAAGCTGTCCCAGTTCGATGTGCGAGCGGGGCCGTCGTGACCGGGCGCGAGCCGCTTCCGCTGATCGTCAGTGAGCGTAAACACCGTGTCGATCATGCCCAAGGGCCTGCAGATGCGCTCCTCCACAAGGTCTTCATAGGCTTTCTTGTTTGCCAGTCCGAGGATGTGACCCAGGAGCCCCGCGCCGAGATTGGAATATTCATAATTTGCGCCAGGGCTGCGCGTTAGTTTGTAGCCGTTCAGGAATTCGTAAAGCCTGTCCACGGAGTAGTGGGCATATGGATTCCTGGGATCTGCCGTCATGTCGAAGTTCGTCGGCAGCCGAGGCAGGCCGGAGCGGTGCTGCGCAAGGTCCAGCAACGTGATTTGCCGCCCATCAAAGTTCGGCGCGGCGACGGATTCGGGCAGAAATTTGTCAATTGGATCGTCAAGCTTCACTGTGCCCCGGCGGGCCGAATCAGCCAAAAGTATGCCGGTAAAGGCCTTTGTAATGGATCCGATTTCAAAGACTGTCTTCGGGGTCACCTTGGTCGAATCATCGAACGAGTAGGTGCCGCGACAAAGCCACGTCACTCCATCCGGGCCGACGAGACCGACGACGAATGCGGGGGCCGATTTCGCGGCGATTCGCTGATCAATGTTCTCCCGCAACTTCTTGGGTAGCTTCGGTCCCTCAGCGATCACGGCCGAAGTGGCAAGTGCAAAGCCCATCAGGCCGGCCCAAACGGTGCGGATGTGACGGAGATTCAACATGGCGCTCCAATAATCTGAAGGTGCTGGAAGCTCTCCGATGCGGACATCCCATCCAACCGGGAAATGCGGAAAGCCATCCGCGCGAATTGAATTCGCACTCCCCTCTGAATCGGGTTCCTTCGAGGCCTCTCACGCCGTCCAGTGGGAATCGGTGGAAATCAAGGCTTCTTGCTTAATCCGGCCTCGAGCACGGAAAGGTCTTTCTCGCTGAGACCCGGCGCTGTCTTGCGGACGACTTTGACAAAATGCGCGATCTCCGACGGCGACGCCGGAAAACCGATGTTGCTCTCCGGCGCGGCAACGCTGTCGCCGATTTTCTTGCCTTCTGAATCGAGTATCACGAAGTACGGCAGTCCCTGATTTTCCCCGCCATGCTTCGCATTGAACTCCTTGCCGCCCCTGAAACGATCGACGTCGACCTTCACCGTGACAAACGCACGATCAAAAACTTCGGCGATCTCGGGCCGCAGCAGATAATCGTCAAGCCGATGGCACCATACGCACCAGGGTGCCGAGAATTGTACGAAGACGGCCTTCTTCTCTTTCTCGGCGCGGGCCAGCGCGGATTTTAGGAGATCATCGGCTGAAGGCGCCGGTGCGCGCCACTTCTTCAGAAATGCCAGCACCTTGGCCGGATCGTGATGGTCGCCCTCTTCGAGCGAGCCGGTCTCCTGAGTGGTCAGTTGCTTGCCATCTGCATCGAGAACGACCATGACCGGCAGCCCATGCTTTGTCGGATTACCATACTTCTCCACCACCGCGGCGTTATGCGGCTTGCCGTCGACCTTATCGACATCAATCAGAACCACGAGAAACTCGTCCCTCAATTCGCGGGCGATTTCCTTGTCGGACTTGCACAGGTCATGCAGCTTGTGGCACCAGCCGCACCAGTTCGCGCCGAACTGAAGAAGCACGCGTTGATGGTTTCTTCTGGCTTTCGCCAGCGCATTGGCGATCTGCTTTTCTCCGTCAGCCGTTTTGTCGTAAATTTCCGCACGTGGCGATCCGGTTGGTTTAGGCACGTCCTCAGCCGCCAATGCAGCGTGCGTATGGCCGGCCAGCAAGACAAACAGCGAGAAAATCTTCAGTCCGGAGCGGGTGGTCTGCATCGCCTGGATCCTCCAAAACAGCCCTGATGCTCTGTTTGTACGCCAAAGTGGCATGATAACCAACTTTCTCGTGAATTTCGTTGACCGGTTTCCGATGGGGTGTTGTGATGGTATCGCTTCTCGACCATTGCGGGAATCATCATGTCCGGCTCTATTCGAATCGAACGCTGTTCCAACCATCATACGGACGCGGTCCAGCGCTTCCTGGGCGAACATTGGCGGGCAGGACACATCCTTTCGCACGATCGTAACCTGCTGTTCTGGCAGCACAGTCCTCCCCGAGCCTCGGAACTCGGTTTCGACGGACCGTCCATCCTGCTGGCACTCGAACACGATCAGATTGTGGGAATGTTGGGGCTGATCCCGGTCGGCTTCAATCTGCGCGGTCGATTACTGCGCGGCTGCTGGCTGGCGATCTGGCATGTCATTGAACAGGCGCGTTCAACCTCCGCCGGACTGGAGTTGCTCGGAATGCTGCACGATCTGGCGCCTGAGGCGATCGGCGTTTTGGGAATTAACGACCGCGTGGCAAGAATCTATCGCGGCCTGCGTTACCAGGTGATGGACGATTTACCCAGATGGATCGGCATCTTCAATATCGAATCCACTTCAAATTTAATCGGCCACTGTTCGCCGGGCGACCTTCAAGCGTTTCGGATCGTGTTGAATCAGGATGCGGATGATTTTCACGGCATTTTGGTCGAGCGAATGGAGCACCGCTTCACGGCGAAGTGGGACGAATTCTGGAATCGGCAACTCGCTCCTCGACTGATCGGCACCAATCGCGATGCCGCGTATATGAATTGGCGCTATGCCGAACATCCGACCTTCCGTTATGAAAGACTGTCAGCACGCGATGAGCGGGGATGCCTTTGCGGAACAGCGGTCTATCGGATCGAGACGGTGGCAGGCAGTTCAGTGCGTGTGATGCGAATCGTCGAATTTCTGGCGAATGAGCGTGCCGGCTTGGCGCTTGCGCGTCGCATCGCCTCGGACGCGCAGGAATTCGGCGTGGCGTTCGCTGATTTTTATTGTGCAGCTCCGCAGTTCGCCGTTTCGCTTGAAGCCGTCGGCTTTCGACGTTGTGGCGTGGAGCCGACGGGGCCGATCTTTCCTTGCCGGTTTCAGCCGCTGGAACAGAGTCGTTTTGCGATGAGCGGCGCTTTCCGAATCACCTGCGAGCATTCCACGTTGAGCGATTCCCTGCTGACGGCCGATGATCTCTATGTAACAAAATCTGACGGCGACATGGATCGCCCGAATTGATCCATCGCGAAGTCGGAAGGGTATGACCGGCATCGGCCGATCGCGCAATTCTCGGGAGTGACTCTTTGCTGACCGTCGTCATGTACCATTACGTGCGCGAGACGGCTTCGACGTCGCGTTACGGTCTCAAAGCGAGGCGGGTGCATGAATTTGACGCCCAGCTCGATTACATCGCTGCAAACTTCCATGTTTGCTCGTCGGCGGATGTCGTGGCTGCCGCAATGGGCAAAAAGCCCTTGCCGCCGCGTGCATGTCTTCTGACTTTCGACGACGGGTTGATCGATCATCATCGGATCGTGTTTCCGCGGTTGTCCGCGCGAGGCTGGTCGGCCGCCTTCTTTCCGTCGGCGATGGCCGTCGAGCGACGACAGATGCTTGATGTTCACAAAGTGCACTTTATCCTGGCGGTGAGTGACGACCTCGATGCACTCGAAGGACGCATTCTGCGCGTCGTTGCCGAGTTCCGCCGTGAACATGACATTCCAGAAGATGCCGAGTTGAAAAAGCGATATACGGCCGCCAGTCGCTTTGATGCGCCGAACGTCGTATTCATCAAGCGCCTTTTGCAGCACGGTTTGCCGCTGCCGGTGCGCAGCGAGGTCGCCGACCGGCTCTTTTGCGAGACCGTCACGAAAGACGAATGCACTTTTTGCGACGAAGTCTATTTGACGATCGATCAGCTTCGACAGATGCGCGATGCCGGCATGGAAATTGGCGGCCACGGCGAACGACACGTCTGGTTGGAGCACTTGAGCGAATCGGATCAGTGTGGCGAATTGGAGCGGACGCTTTCATTTCTGGAGCGCGTACATGGAACGCGGCCGGCGAACTGGATGATGTGTTACCCCTATGGTAGTTACAATGCCACGACGTTGAGTCTGTTGAAAGAGCGAGGTTGTGCGGTCGGCTTCACGACGCGAGTCGGAACGAATGCCGACCTGTCGCGGCCGCTGGAGCTGGCCCGACTGGATACGAATGACCTGCCGGCGTGCCGCGTTAGCCCGCGTTGGGAGCAACCTGCTCCACATTGTGCAGATAGCCGTTGATTTGGTTGATCTGGGCCTGAATCACCTCCAGTTCGTGAGTAAGCACGGCTTCCAGATCATGAAGTGCGGAGTTTTCAGTCTGGTCAAGGGTTTGACGCAGGTCGTTCAACTCCTGCTCAACCTGACTCCTTCGGCCCATGACGGCATCAAGGCGGTCGCGCATTCCCATCAAAAAGCTCCTAAATACTTCTCGGGGCGACGAGGCCCGAACCCTTTTCGGCTTCACTGCGGACAGATACTCAAATGATATACGATTCAAGTCCCGCCGAATCAATAAAGGTCCAATAAGATCGATCGAATTGTACAAGAAAAACGTTTTCGCTGGCGCTTATAGGACGTTCAGATGACAGGCTCTTATTTGCCGCTAGAGTAGCCGATCAAGGAGTCGAAACCACGAAATGGACCGACCAATCGTTGAAGTTGAAGCACTCACCAAGGTTTTCCCCACCACTGAAGGCGGGGACAAGCGGGCCGTGGACGGTGTGACTTTCTCAGTTGCGCCAGGCCGGATTTACGGCCTGCTGGGACCCAACGGCGCGGGGAAAACCACGACCCTTCGAATGCTCAGTGGCTTGCTCACCCCCACATCGGGGTCCGCGCGTCTGGCGGGGTTCGACGTTCAATCGGAGCGCGAGCAGGCCAAACGGCGGTTAGGCTACCTCACGGCCAGCACCGGGCTTTATCAACGACTCAGCCCGCGTGAGCTGCTTCGATACTTTGGTGAACTGATTGACATGGAGCGGCAAGCAATCGAGCGCCGCATCGTTGAACTGGTCGAATGGCTCGATATGAAATCCTTTGCAGATCTGCGCTGCGGCGGGCTGTCCACCGGCCAGAAACAGCGAACCAATATCGCTCGGGCGCTGATGGGCGATCCGCCGATTCTGGTCATGGATGAGCCGACACTCGGACTCGACGTGCTCACGAATCGCGTTGTACTCGATTTCATTCGAGCCGAGGGCGCACGCGGCAAGGCCATTATCCTGTCAACGCACTATCTCGATGAGGCCGAAACGCTTTGCAATGAATTCGGCATGATTCATGACGGTCGTCTCGTCGGGACGGGCGATCTGGCCTCGCTTCAGGCCTCGTCCGGCAAACGCCGCCTGAGTGAAATCTTTCTTAAACTGTGTGGTCAATCGGAGCATGTGCTGACGGGCGTGCCGAACGACACGGCGGAGAGCCCGGAATGAATCGATATCGTCGTGTTTCGACTGTCTTTCGAAAAGAGTTGATCGAAACGCTCCGCGACCGCCGCACCCTGATGGCGATGGTCGTGGTGCCAATCGTTCTATATCCGATTCTCATGGTCGTGCTGGTAGAGGCGCTCAAGAGTGAGGCAGGGCGGCAGGAGAAGGAACATTATCTCGTCTGTGTGCCGGACCAGGACCATCGCGCCTGGCTGGATGGGGTATTCAAACGTGAAGAGGACGCCCGCGCCGAAGAGGCGCGACTGACCGAGGAGGCCGCAAAACGCGTCGGGCGCGCACCGGAGAATGCGGCCGCCGCGTTTCAAACGCGACTGCGCTGGGATCAGATCACGATCGACGTGGTACCGGCGGATCAGATGTGGGATCGGGTCTCGCGTGGCGGCTACCATGTCGGCGTGCTCGTCAACCCGCCCCCGGATCCGGAGCACTTCGCCGACAGGCACAACCGTGTCGTGCAGATTCTCTATAACGATACGAACCCGCTGTCGGACGTGATGTATCGCCAGCTGAATTTTATTTTCGGCAATGAGATGGAACGAATCGTTCGCGCGCGTGTCCGATCGGTTGCTGGAAGTGATCAACTCCTGTCGCCTCTTGCGGCGAACAGCATTTCAACCACAAGCCCCGACCGCCAGTTTGCCAAGGCACTGGCGATGATCGTCCCGTTCCTTCTCGTGACCATGACGGTGACCGGTGCGATGTATCCGGCAATTGATCTGACCGCAGGCGAGCGGGAGCGCGGCACACTGGAGACGTTGGCCGTGTCGCCGGTTCCCGTAGGGCAGATCGTCGCGGGCAAGTTTGGCGTGATCGTGACGATCGCAATGACGACGACGGCGCTCAATCTCGCATCGATGACCGCCGTGATTCACTTCAGCGGCATGGACAAGCTCTTCTCGACGATGAAGCCCGAATCGGATTCGGTCGGCTTGAGCGTCGAAGCCATGATCGTCGGTGAGCCTGGACCCGGCGCGACTGAATTTGCAGGACAGCAGCGCTCGAACATTGAACGCCGCCGGTCCATTGAACGGGCGGCGGCCGAGTCGGTTGGCTTCATCGCGAGCGCTGCTCCGGTGGTGCTTGCATCGATGATTCCGTTTGCCGTGCTGTTCAGCGCCGTCATGCTTGCGGTATGCAGCTTCGCTCGCACCTTCAAGGAAGCGCAGAATTACATGATGCCCGTGATGATGTCGGCGATCGTGCCTGCGATGATCGTGTCTTATATGCCGACGATCAAGCTGGAAGGCGTGATGCTGGTCATTCCCGTTGCGAATATCGTCGTGCTGATGCGCGAATTGTTCCTTGGAAACCACAACGTTGCCGCGATGGTGCTTTGCCTCGGATCGACGTGCTTCTATGCGGCGGCAGCCGTCGTGGTGGCGAACCGCGTTTACGGCAACGAGTCGGTCCTCTTCAGCGATGTGGGTTCGTACAAGACGTTGTTTGTGCGGCGCTACCTGCGGCCGCAGAAGCTGCCTTCGTCGGCGATGGCGCTTCTGACTGTTGCCCTGTTGTTCCCGTTCTATTTCTATGCCCAGGCCGGCCTGATCGGCACTGAGTCAGCCGCGCGGAATCAAGTCGTGCTTGTCATCACGCAGATCGGTTTGTTGGCGTTACCAGCCGTGCTGCTGTCGTGGTACGCACGGACTGACATTCGAGAGACTTTCTCGCTTCGAATGCCATCGCTACCGCATGTGGCGGGCGCGATGCTGCTGGCGGTATCGATGACCCCGGTCGTGACACTCCTCCAGCGCATCCAGTTCCACTTTTTTCCGGCAACCGACTTGGTCCACGCACTCGAGCAACAGAAGGCGATCTTGTTCGGCAATTCTCCGTGGTGGATCATCGTCCTGGTCTTCGCCATCACACCGGGAATTTGCGAGGAGTTATTGTTCCGCGGTTTCCTTCTTGGCGGCCTGCGCGAGCGAGTCGCCCAGTGGAAGACCGTTATAATCGTCGGGGCGATTTTTGGACTTTTTCACTTTCAGCTGGAGAAGATTCCGGTCACCGGCGTGATGGGAATGGTGCTCGCGTGGGTCTGCCTTCGATCGGGATCCATTTTTCTGTCAATCCTGGTGCACGCCGCGCACAATGCCCTTTCCGTTGCTGCGGAGACTTTTCCGATCATTCCTCGATTTTTCGGATTGCCGCAGACTGCGGAAGAGATCGGCCGACTCAATCTTGATGTCCGGACCGCTGCATTTCTCTTGACGTTCATGCTTGGGATTGCAGCTTTCGCCCTGGCTCGGCGCCGCACGGCCTGAGCAGGCCCGGGTCATGCTGGTTCAAACGGCGTGCAATCGGCTTGGCGGCATACGGTGCGGTTCACGCCATCAAGTGAAGATCACCTCTTTCGCTTGTCGGGCGATCGCTCCCACAGCCGGGTGCGCGAACGTTCGATCAACGGAGACTGCAAAGAAACGCTCCTTGATATCCGGCACCCGGCCCACGGGAATCACACCATGTAGTCGGCGCAGGTCGCGCGCGACGACCGTCGGCATTGCAAACAAGCCGACACCGTGCTGGCCGAACACATTCAACAAGGCGGAGTCCTCGAATTCGCCCACGACGCGCGGCCTGATGCCGGATTTCTCGAACCAGTGATCGAGGCCCGCACGAAGCGTCGACGACCTGGCAGGCAGAACGAACGGTTGTCCGTCGAGCGATTTCGGAAACTCCCGCTGACAGTTTCGCGCTAACGCTTGCGCGCCGAATATGCCGACACCGCATTCACCGAGCAGGTGTCCGAACGCACGTCCGCGCACGGTCGGCGCGAGCGGCGAATCAAGTATCACCACGTCGAGTTCGTTGTCTGAAAGCTGGGCAAGCAGGGCGGCGGGTCGCCCCTCCACGCAAGATAGGGTGATCGGCTCAGGCAGTTCAAGCGCCGGACGAAGCAGACGGTATGCAACCACCTTGGGTATCGCGTCGGCCACGCCCACCAGAAACGGAAGGGG
Organism: Phycisphaerae bacterium; assembly: GCA_019636475.1. Taxonomy (NCBI): domain Bacteria; kingdom Pseudomonadati; phylum Planctomycetota; class Phycisphaerae; species Phycisphaerae bacterium. Next base: position 627,085 of record JAHBXN010000001.1, on the reverse strand, counting down.
GCCGCGCGTTATACGACCGGAAAGCGAGTCGATCAACTCGCGTCCCAACGTGAAGATGTCATCGGCATATCGAAAGGCCACCTTGCCAGCCGCAGTGAGAACGAGCTTTCGTCCGCGCCGGTGGAACAGGGTTGCCTTGAGAGCGGCCTCAAGATCGCGAATCTGCATGGAGAGCGTCGACTGGGAAATCATCAGCTTTCGTTGGGCCGCGGCGATGCTGCCCTCGCGTGCGACGGCCCAGAAATGTTGCAGGTGAAGATAGTTCAGTTCGATCATGGGGGATTCCTGGGTTCACCGGCCCGATTATCGCGTGCAAAAGGACCGTGATTCGGCCGCCGGCAATCATTCTATTTTATAGATAAACACGATTTAGATTATCTATGAAACAGATCTGTCGGGCAATCCGTATATTACAGTGAGAGCAGGAATGATCCTGCTCCGCTTCAGATGGAGGTCAGACATGAATCTGGTGCTTCAGACGCGCAACATGAGGATCAACACCCAGCTTCGTGAGTGGATCGAGCGCAGGCTCGCCTATGCACTCGGGCGGTTTGCTTCCCGATTAACCGAGGTTCGCGCGGTGCTGTCGGATGAAAATGGCCCACGCGGTGGCTTGGATCGCCACTGTAGCCTGGAAGCGCGTTTGAAATCATCCGGGTCCGTGATTGTTGACGTCATTGACGCTGAAACAGAGACTGCCGTGAGCCGAGCGGCGGATCGCCTCGCCCGGCGCATTCGCGACACCTTCGAGCGCCGTCGCGACATCAGGCGGCGACCGTCAGGTTCACGCCAGTAGGAAATCTGTTTGTCGGCACCCCGTGTTGAGCGGACGATTCGTCGGCTCGGCACGGGGCCGGGATTACGATCGGCCGAATACCCAATCGTTTATCTCGAAGGGCGGCCGCGACGGCTGCTCACGACGACCGACCCACCGTTGCCCATTCCCAGCAATACGTCGGCGCCGTCCTCTTTGAGCGCCGAGATCGATTCCTCGGTGAGCGGTTGGCCGTTGATACGCACGATGATGTCGCCGGGCGTCAGGCCCGATCGGTCGGCCGGGGAATCCGCATCCACTCGCAGAACCAGCAGCGCGTTGTCCGGCAGGTTCGCGATCAGTCGTGTTGACTGCGGCACCGTCCCAAGTTCCGCGCCACGGAACGAAATCATCACATCCGGCAGCGGCTTGGGATCCGCGGATGGCCGCCGTACCAGCGTGATTCTTGCGGTTCGTTGCTTGCCGTTACGCACATAGTTCAGGCCGACCACATGGTTCGGACCGAGTGAGCCGATTGTTCGGACGAAGTGCTCCACCGACTTGATCGCCTCGCCGTTGACGCTCGCCACGACGTCCCCTCCGCGAACGCCGGCACGCTCCGCCGGGCCGCCCGGGAACACGGTCGTGATGACCACGCCCTCGCCGGACGGCAGGGCCGCCACCGCGCGCCGTCGTTCATCGATCGGCTCTACCTCCACCCCCAGATAGCCATATTCGACCTGCTGGCCGCGGAGGAGCTTATTGATGATGGATCGCGTGTGTCGGTTGATCGGCACTGCGAAACCGATGCCGTCGTGACCGTCTGACCGCGTGCTGACCGCCGTGATGATGCCGATCACCCGGCCGCGCACATCAATGAGGGGGCCGCCCGAATTGCCCGGATTGATCGGCGCCGTCGTCTGAATCATGTCGCCGTAATACCGGTCTTCGTCACGGCCGAAGTTCTCCGGAAGCGGGCGTCCGATCGCACTGATGATCCCATGGCTGACGGCTGCCTGTCCGTCGCCCGAAAGCCCAAGTGGATTTCCCAGCGCGACGACGATGTGGCCGCGCCGCGCCGAGTCGTCCTCCGCCAGGTCCGCCGCGCGTAGATTTTCCGACTGAATCCGGATCACCGCCAGATCAGCACGGCGATCCTCGGCGATGGGCATGGCTCGGATGGAGCGGCCGTCGTGTAGAACAACGTTGATTCGTGTCGCTTTGTCGATGACGTGCTGGCTGGTGAGGATCATGCCGTCGTCGCGGATTATCACACCGGCGCCGGTACTGATCCACGCGCGCGGGGCCCAATCGTCGCGTTGCCCAAGCCCGGACGGATTGCGATCGGCCTGAATGGTTACGACGCTGGGCTCGACTTTTCGAACAAGCGAGGAAACGGCGTTTTGAACCCGGCGGAGCAGATCCTCGCCTTCGAGCAGGATGGCGATGTCGTTAGTTCCCGGCGTCTCTTCGGCAGCCGGTTCCCCGGCCGGTTGAGATGTCGAGCGGCTCGTCGTCGGTGATTCGGGCGGCGAGCCGTCTTCGGCCGCGGTCCGTGGAAGGCAGGACAGAAATCCGATGGCTGCGGCACATGCCGCGCATCCCAGACCATGTCCCATCCGGCGACGCTGACGAATCAACGGGCGTCGGTCAGACGGCGCGCGGTTCCACGACGCCCGTTGGAATAGAACGACGTGCTCACGCGGATTTTGATCTGACTGAAAGTTGCTCACGGTCCATCGGCTCCATCCGAAAGTACCGAGTGCCCACAGTGGGCCTTGCACAGGGGCGGGAACCTCGAGCGCGGCGCTCAGGACGCGCTCACAGATCGCTCGGACCAGGTTAGTTCGGTACCTCGATGTCCAGTTCCTGCGACTTCCCGCTGCCCGCATTGAAGCTGACAATCTTCACGCCTGGAGGAACGAGGAACAGGTATCCGAACCGCGTGTTCTCGGGGCCGGCCTTTGTCATTAGGCTGTGGGTGACCTTCGTCGGCTTCTTCAGGCAGCGTTCGGGAACCTCGGCGTTCGGGTAGTACTGGATCTCGATCTTGAAGGTGCCCTCGATTTCAACGGCGGCATATTGCCCGATGGCGAAGTAGGCGTTGCCTTCCGTGTCCGTGATCTGGATCTGCGCCGTCACGCGGTTGGCGAACCCGATGGCGCGGGAGTACATATTGCTCTGCTTGAGAACTTCCGCACCGATCTGGACCATTCGCTTGTCCTCGGGCACAGAGAATTTCTCGACCCGATCGCTCGGCTCCAGCACATACGGCTTTGGCTCGTACCAGAATTGACAATCATCACCACCGAGCTTGCCCTGGAACAGGTGCTTTGCAATCACAGGGTCATTCTTTTCAAGGGGGATCGGAATGTCATCCGACACCCCGGTGCGTTCTTCAATTGCATCGGCGACGTGAAGGGCTCCTCCGGGCGCTGCGCCAACGAGCTTATTCTCCTGCCGCTTGACTTTGCCCTGCTTGCCGCCCTGACCAAGGGGACGTGACGCATACGACGGCGGCTCCTTCAATAGCTTCTTGCCCGTCAAATCGAAGCGACCACCGCGCTTGAACTCCAGATACCACGGCTGGAAGTCCTGAGGCACTTCGAACGCGACATCAAACTTGAAACTGTCGCCATCCGACACGACGTTCGTGAACTTGTCTCCGAGGATGAAGTCCGTGAGCGGCCCAAACAGGCAGAGCCGCTTTCGCTGATCCGTCGTCACTGCCGTCGGTCCGAGCTTGCGGTGCGTATAAAGGTCGGTCATGCCGCAGGCCATGTAGACCGATGGCGGGCCGCCAACGCCATCCTGTCGCGGCGGGCCAACCAGCCTGAATTGCGGAACACGGAATCGGATTTCCCCATTCGACTTTTCGCCGGAAGCGCCTTTGTTGATCGACACATTGCAGATGAGGAAGGTCGTGTTGGCTCCCTCGGGGCCATGGGACGCATAGTTGCGGACCAGCGTGTTGTCTTCCACTCCGTGCGTGGGTTTGTCGATCTCACTTGCTTGCCACATGGCATTGACTTTGATGTCGCCGGGTTTGACGAAGATGCGCTCTTCGCTCGCCGGAACCGCGCGGGACGAATAAAGTGACTGAATGTAGTTCGGCTTCGATTCCGAGAATCGCACGTCGCCCCCGAAACGATCGTTGGACAAGGCCGACACCAGCCAGCAGACAAATTCGTCCGGTCGAACAACACCCAGACTGTGTTTTCGCGTGCGGCCATTGGCATCGACCGAATAGCGTTCAAAGCCGAACATCGCGGAACCGATCGGAAACATCTGGATCGCTGTCAATGTGCTCCCGATGATGATCATCCCTGCGAAGAATCCTGCCACAGCCGCGCCAGCGCGATCGACGGCGGGAGGAAACGTGACGGTCCCGTGAATCAATTTATCCGTTGCTGTGCGCATGATCCCCAGGGCGGCAAGGAAGATGACCATGAAGCTGACTGGCTGCTCGATTCCGGGGCCGCCGAGCGAACCGTCAGCCATTCCGGCGACCGGTTCGAAGAAGCCGAAAGCCAGCATGCAGGCAATCACCGACTCAAAGAACATGATCAGCGCGCTGAAGAAGCCCTGATAGGTCCAGAAGGCTCCAACCAGTACGACCATGAGAAACACGACGAGAGAAAAAAGCATCGCAGTCACCCAGTAATTTCAAATGAGGCGTGGGGCCATGCCCCGGATTGACGATGCCGCAGCAGCGGCCGAATCCGCCACCTCAGGCTTCCTTGGTTACGCGGAGGATTTCGGCAATCGCCGTCTGGCCCTCATACACTTTGTGCAAGCCGACTTCCTGGAGGTAAAGCATGCCGCGTTTGCGAGCCTCCGCCTTGATGCTTGGCAGCGGCGCGCCTTGCGCAACCATGTTGCGGATTTCCTGATCCGGCACGAACAACTCGATGATCGCCGTCCGTCCGATGTATCCCGATCCCTGGCAGGCCGGACAGAGTATCGGATTACCTTGTTTATCGACCTCGATCTCGTCGGGATTGGGCGGCTTGTAAAATGGGCGATTCTCATTCTCAGCCAGGTTGGCCTTCTTCAGCAGGTTCGGGTCCGGCTTGTAGGCGCGTCGACATTGCGCACAGAGTACGCGCGCCAGACGCTGGCTGGTAATCGCGATGAGGCTTGATGCGGCGAGGGCGTTGTCGTTGACGCTTTGCAGGTATCGCCGCAGTGCCACGAATGTGTCGCTCGCGTTCATGCCCAGATAGACTTTTTTGCCCTGGCGGCCTGCTGCCGCCGCAAGGGCCGCCGTCTCCGCATCGGGAGTGTCGCCCGCCATGACGATGTCCGGCTCGGTCCGAAGGATCGATCGGAATCGACGACCGAAGCTGACCGTGCCGTCTGAGCTGTCGTAGACGTGTTGAGTGATGTTCTCGAGGTCCATTGATTTGGACAATTCGAGCGAGTGGATGTTCTGCATGAAGGCGTCGTGCGAGCGGAGGATCGCGTAAAGGCTGCTCGTAACACCGCTGCCGCGGGGGCCGCTTACGATGACGACACCCTTGGGCTGTTGAATCGCTTCCTCAAATACGGGCAGTTGCGCCTTGGTGAACCCCAGATCAGGAATCCGGAATTTCGCTTCCTCTGAGAACATCTTGAGGAGCATTCGCTCGCCCGCGGTGCTGCCCGACGTTTTCACATCGACATCCACCGTCCGCTCCGCGCCGGCTCCAGCGCCGATGGTCGCCTTGAACTTGCCCTGTTGCGGGCGACGATGTTCCTCAACATTGAGCCCCGAGATGCGCTTCAGATGGCCGATGACGCGCGGCGCGGTTTCCGGGTCGAGCGGATCCCGCGTGCGATCGACTCCGTCGATTTTGTACATGATCTTGAGCGGCTCGTTGGGAATCATGTCAATCAGCACATCGCTCGCACGCCGCCAGATTGAGTCGAACAGCAGGTCCTGCGTCGCCTGGTACGCCGCGTGCTCAGTCGGATCCGTCGGCCAGGCCGGCTGCTTACCGTCCGGTCCTTTGATGCGCGTGCGGTCTTTGCCGCTGAGGGCCTCCTCCGTGCTCTCTTTCGATCGCCCCGAGGCGATTCGCTTGATGTGCGCGGATGTCAAAACGGTCTTGGCCGGAGCCACGCGGCGATTCCGAAACACGACATATGAAATAGCCGCCGGACCGAACGTCACGGCGAAGATCAGGATGCCGACAAAGTAAAGAGGAATGACCAGCCAGAGCACGAGGCCGAGCACGCCCGAAAAAAAGATCGCTGGCACCCAGAACCCCAGTGGGACCCGGAGCAGGCGCAAGTCTTTATCCGACCACGCCGCCGTGTGCGCCCAGAGGACGACGCACAACGCGTAGATGATGATCTTCCAGATCGCGAAATAGCCCCCCTCGTCGGTCGGCAGCGCCGCGAGCAAGGGCGAAACGAGTCGGTCAGGGACAAATTGGTCTGTCATTAGCGTTTTTCGGTTTCAGGTCTGGTGCTCGGTTTCGGTCGGCTTGAATCGAATGATTGTAAGGAATGACCGCCGAGATTGGAACGGCAAAAGGCGATTGCAGGCTTCAACCCTGGCGGACTGGTTTTCGGGCGTTGTGCGGTCCCGCCGGGGCGGACGCCCTGACACTGGCTAGGCCATTCCCGATACCCGGTCGACCTCCTGAAAAGTGGTTTTACCTTCCATCACATACCGAAATCCGCACTCGGTCAGCGTTTCAAACATCCACTCTCCGGCGGCCTTGCGAATATCGGAAATGGTCGGTCTGGTGAGAATCACGTCGCGGAGCTGTGGATTGAACATCAGCATTTCAAAAAGCGCCGTCCGGCCGCGATAGCCGACGTTCATGCACTTCTTGCAACCCACGGCGTCGTAGAAATGGCCATACTGCCGGCCTTCGATTTTCATCGCGCGGATCATGGCCGCGTCGGGCTTGAAGGGACGCTTGCAGTTGTCGCAGAGGGTCCGCACCAGCCGCTGTGAAATACACATCGTGACCGCGCTGGCGATCAGGAACGGCTCGACGCCCAGATCGAGCAGGCGAAAGATCGTTCCCACGGTGTCACGGGCATGGATCGTCGTCAGGACGAGATGACCGGTCGTGGCGGCCTGCATCGCCATCTTGGCCGTCTCCTGGTCACGAATTTCGCCGACGAGAATGACGTCCGGGTCCTGGCGCAGGACTGAGCTGAGCACCGAAGAGAAGGTGAGGTTGTGACGTGGGTCGATCGATATTTGCGTCGTATTCGCGAGTTCGTATTCGACCGGGTCCTCGATTGTGATGATATTGCGCGTCTCGGCGTTAATGCCCTTGAGGGCCGTATACAGCGTCGTGGTTTTCCCGCTGCCGGTCGGACCGGCGAGAATGACCATGCCCGAGTCCTGCGACGTGACGCGCTCCATCTCCATCACGGCCCGCTCTGTCATGCCCAGACCGCTGAAATGATCGGGAACAGTGCCCTTATCAAGGAAACGAAGCGCAAGTTTTTGCCCGTGAACCGTCGGAGTCATGTTCACGCGAAAATCGACCCGGCGCGACGCAAGATCCACCGAAAAGTTGCCTTCTTGCACGATCTGTTTTTTGGAGATGTCAGCCTCGCACAGCACCTTGATGACATTGAGCACCCCGACGCCCATCCGGGATGACATCTGCCCGACCGTGTGCATTTGACCGTCAATTCGGAAACGCACGCTGATCGTGGCACCTTTCGGCTCGATGTGAATGTCCGTTGCCCGGGTGCGAAATGCCACAAACAGCAACTGCCGAAGCGCTTCGACCGATTCGCCGACGCTCTCATCGCCGGACCGGCTCTTGACCTGTAATTCCTGGCCGCGTCGGCTTAGAAGGCGGAAGTCCTTGGCTGTGTCCGGCGATCCGGGCGGACGCGGCACATTCGCGACGGCCAGCATCATGGGCGCAAGCTGTTTTGATAGGGGGCCGGCCGCGAGTGCCCGTGCGGCGAGTGTGGTGGCGACGGTATTGTCCCCCGGGGCCGGTGAAGGCAGTTCCTCGGGCGAGTCCTCGACCACCACCGCCGTGGGCACCTTCCTGCCCTTTTTGCCGACGACTTCGTCGGGAAGCAGGCGCAGGCGGGTCTTGCCGATGCGGATGATATCGCCGAAATCAACCGAGGCCTCGATGATCCGATTGTCGCCGACCCAGGTTCCGTTCGAGCTCTTCAGGTCTTTGATGCGGAAGTTGCCGCCTTCAACCTCAAGTATGCAGTGCTGGCGCGATGCGAGCTTCTCGTTGAGGACGACATCGTTTCCGGCGTCGCGGCCAATTCGGAGCGTCGGCCCGTTGAACGGGACTATCTGCGATTCGGTTTCAGTGAGTATCTCAATTCGTGGCATGCTTGCAGCGATCCCCGACCCTCACCTCAACTGGTCGCGCGTTCGAGGTTGCACCACAAATGCGCCCGGTGCTGGCAGGCTCCGGCGATCGCAAAAAATGCGACGCGCCGAAAATGTCGTCGCGCAGGCCCGGCGCTCATCCCAGAATCATGCCCGCGCCCGTTCGGATGCCCTTGAGCCGCATCTTGAGCTCGTCCGGGCTCGGGGCGACTTCCATTGCCAACTTGACATCCACGTATTCCTGCTGAACGAGCTGGTACAGCGCCTCCGTGAAGTCCTGCATTCCGTCATGAATTGACGATTTGAGGACCGCGGCAATTTCAAAGTCGCGACCTTCGGCAATCAGCTTTCGAATGACCGCATTTACGATCATGATTTCACAGCATGGAATGCGCGATCGCTGCGGATGGATGCTTGGCAGCAGCTTCTGACAGATCACGGCCTTCAGGTTGAAGGTCAACGACTGTCGGATCAGTCCGCGCGCCTCTTCCGGAAAGAGGTCGAGAATGCGGGTAATGGTCTGAGAGGCGCTGGACGCGTGAATGGTTCCCAGCACGAGGTGGCCCGTTTCCGAGGCGTGCATGGCCGCTTCAAACGTTTCGCGGTCTCGCATTTCACCGACGAGCACGACGTCCGGATCTTCGCGCATGAGGTACTTCAGTGCGGCATGGAAATCCTGGACGTCGATGCCGATTTCGCGTTGATTGATAAACGCCTTTTTGTCTTCAAAGATGTACTCGATCGGGTCTTCGACAGTCACGATGTGACACGCGCGATTCTCGTTGATCTCGTTTAACAGCGCTGCAATCGTCGTGGACTTGCCGGAGCCGGTAATGCCGGCAAGCAGGATCAGGCCCTGATGCAGTTTGGCCAGCGAGCGAAGTGTGGGCGGAACACCCAGTTCCTCGAACGTGCGGATGTTTTTGGTAACCCGGCGTGCCGCCACCGACGTCATCCCTCGCTGTCGAAAGACGTTGACGCGAAAGCGGTCCAGTCCCGGCACCTGGTGGGCAAAGTCGAGCGCACCGTGCTCGAAGAAATATTTTTTCTGGCGCTCGCTGATGACCTCGAAGATCAGGTCGTCGATATCGTCGCTCGATAGCGGCGGTTCCTGCGCCAGGCGGATATCGCCGCCGAGCCGGAATCGCGGTGGAGAATTGGCCTTCAGGTGAAGGTCGCTCGCTTCGAGCTTGCAGCACGCCTTGAAAAGGCGGTTGATCTGCGGATTCTTCGGCTTCTGTATATTGTCCTGAGTATGAACTTCATGAATGTCAACCGGATTCGGGTCGTTGGCTGAATGAAGTTCCCCTTCCATTTCGACGGACATGACGAGACCTCTTCTATACGGATCATGAAGCGCCGGTATGCGTCCGGCTGCTGTGCGGGAGGGTTCAAAAGTTGATTATGAACCACCGACGATTGAAATCGCGATGGGTTCTAACCGTCGCTTTCGAAGTAACCAACTTCATTCTAAGGCCTGAGAGGCGCGAATCAAGGAGCGGCGTGGGGCGATAATCTGCGAAAGGCGATTTTTCCGTTGCCCATGCGCCGCCCGGAATCAAAGCGAATGAAGCAGCTCCTCCATTTCACTCTTCGAGTGATATTCGCCCAACTCCTCCGCCTTCGCGATGCCGATTTCCAGCGCTCCTCGGGCCGCTTCCAGATCGCCCTTGCTCACCAGTGTCTTGCCCCTGTGAAAATAGGCGGCGATGTAACCCGGATCGAGATGAATGGTCTTTTCGAATTGGGCGAGGCTTTCTTCCCAGCGCCGGCCTTTGGCCAGTTCCATCGCCAGGCCGAAATTGAGAAATGCGTCGTTCGGTTCTTTGGCAAGCAGGGCTTGCAGCTTTTCCATCCGCTCGGTGTTCATAATTATCCACGCACCCCGCGCCTGCCCAGTCGAAGAGGGAATCGGCTACCTCCGCCGATTCATCTGCCGCTGACGCCGGGGCGCAGCTTCGACAGCGGCCATCGGAATTGCCACAATATAGCCGATGATCGCAATTATCGCAGTCTGGACCGCTCTCGGCGCGATGGTGACGACTTGCGTCGTCCTCCTGGTACCCACTCGCAACAGCTTCGATACCGAAGCCGTCATCACGCTGTTGCCGTATACCATCGCGTTTTCCGCCACGCTGGCGGCGGCCGTTCTATGGTCTCTCCGCAAATGCCGGGCCGACGAACCTGGCGTGGCGGGACAAAGGTTGCAGGCGATTGCGTCGCTTGCCATAAACAGCCTGACTTTTGCGATTCTGCTGTTCGCTCTTCAGGACTTTCAATTCGCCGTCGTCGGGCTGGTCGTGGAGTTCGGATTCCTGTATGTCTGCTATTGGGGCTACACGCGCGTGCTGGTGCCCGACAAACGCTGATCTCCTGGCGCATCAGGGCCGGCGTCGTTGCTCCGGCGCTGATTCACTATAATCCGGAAATCGGCCCGGATTTTGCTCGGCGGAACCGGGCATTCCGGAACCGCGGTGAACCGCACCGAAGCCGGACTCTAACTATGCAGACCGAATCGGAATCAAGCCCTGTATCGACCGTTGCCGTGACGATTAATCTGAACGGGACGTCGTTTACTCTGCCATCGCCGGCGTCGATCGGGAGCCTCGTTGCAATTCGATCGCCAAGGCCGCCGTTCGCGGTGGAATTGAACAAGCGGCTCGTACGCCGCCCACAATACGAATCAACGCCGCTTGTCGATGGCGACGTCGTCGAAATTGTTACGCTGGTCGGTGGCGGCTGAACCGCTCCCGCGTATTCGTTTCCGTAGGCCACTTGGGCAGTATGACGAAGGTATTCCAGATGGATCCCATCCCCCTGAAGATCGGCACCCAGTCCTTTCGCTCCCGCCTATTCGTCGGAACCGGCAAGTACGCGACCTATGAGATCATGCGCGAATGCCTTGAAGCCAGCCGATGCGAGGTTGTTACGGTGGCCGTCCGCAGGGAGCGACTGTTTGACGCTCAGAACCGCAGCCTGCTCGATTTCATTGATACGTCGCGTTACACCATTCTTCCCAACACCGCCGGCTGCTTTACGGCGGATGATGCCATTCGTGTTGCACGCCTCGGCCGCGACATTCTCGAACAACTGAACAATCCCGGCGCCGCATGGGTAAAGCTCGAAGTTCTCCACGACAGGAAGACGCTCCTTCCCGATCCGGTCGCCACGCTGCAGGCCACGAAAGAGCTCGTGAAAGACGGATTCCAGGTGCTCGTCTATTCCAGCGATGATCCGGCCTCCGCCTGCCGGCTCAAGGAGGCCGGCGCAACCAGCGTCATGCCCGCTGGCAGCCCGATCGGAAGCGGGCAGGGCGTGCTGAATCCCAATGCAATTCGCATCATCCTGGAAATGCTCAAGGAGGGCGATCCGGATTATCCGGTAATCGTCGATGCGGGTGTCGGCACGGCCAGCGACGTTACAATTGCGATGGAGCTGGGCGCTGACGGCGTTCTGCTCAATACGGGCATCGCTCACGCGAAAGATGCCGTCGCGATGGCACGCGCAATGGCTTATGCCCTGGATGCGGGCTACCTCGCGCATCGGGCCGGTCGCATCCCCAGAAAGCTCTACGCCACGGCCAGTTCGCCCGTCGAAGGGACAATCGTTTACTAGACAGCCGCGATGAAATTCCGCCCCGTTTCGGCGCCCCGCCGGCGCTGCTGCTGAGCCGTCTGCACGGAAAACGGCCGTCGGCGCCGCGGCACCGGATCGAAGGTCAGCGCCGATCGATGAAACACGACCGGGCCGGTCTACCCGCCGCCGTTTGGCGGCTGGTCGTTGTAGGCGTGTACGATCTTGGTGACGAGCCGGTGGCGCACGATGTCGGCGTGGGTCAGCCGCAGAACCGAAATGCCTTCGATGCCCGAGAGTCTTCGCACGGCATCGGCCAGGCCGCTGCGCTGCTTGCCGTCAAGATCGGACTGGCTCTCATCACCGGTGATGGTCATCTTACTGTGATGGCCCAGCCGCGTAAGGAACATGAGCATCTGTTGCGGAGTCGCGTTCTGTGCTTCGTCTAGGATGATTACTGCGTTGTTAAGCGTTCGGCCCCGCATGTACGCCAGTGGACAGACTTCGATCACATCGTTCGCGACAAATCGCTTGATTTGGTCGAAGTCCATCATGTCATGCATCGCGTCAAAGAGCGGACGCAAATAGGGATTCACTTTCGCCTGCATGTCGCCGGGCAGATAGCCGAGCTTCTCGCCAGCCTCCACGGCTGGCCTCGCCAGAACGATGCGCTTGATCTTGCCCGCCTTCAGCAGGCCCAACGCCACGGCTACCGCCAGATAGGTCTTGCCCGTGCCCGCCGGTCCTACGCACACGCAGAGATCGTTCTCCAACATGGCCCGGACATATTCCTTCTGGCCCTCAGTCCGAGGCTTGACCGCGGCGGTCCGACGAAACACCTCGATCAGGTCGGCAGAGTCTCCAGGTTCGACGGACGTCCGTGCCAGCACGTCGCCCACGTCGTCCATCGTCAGATGAGATTGAGACTTCAGGCGCGATTGCAACTCTTCAAAGACCGATGCGGCCTTTCCGACGGCCGCTGCATCGCCCGATATTTTCAGATTGGGCCCACGTGCAAAGACGCGCACGCCGAGAACTTCGCGGACCGCACGGAGGTTGCAGTCGCCGGGACCGAGTATCTGCATGTGATCGTCGTGGTTGCCGCTTAATGTAATCGTGATTTCGGAGATGTCTGGCACCCTCATTTCAAGTTGCATCGGCCGAAGCGGCAATCGGTGCGAAACCTCTGACCCTCGGCCCTTGCGGAATCGTCGCTTCAAGCACTCCCTCGCTTTTCCGCCGAACCTCGAACGTTTTGTCAGCGCTCAGGCTCGAGATAGAACAGTTCGGCTTCGAGGCATTTTAATCATCGAACGGGCGTGAATCCTGATTGATCGACGCCCCGGACTACCTCCGATTTCCCGGAATACGTGACCTGCGGCCGGTTCTTATCAGACGTCCCCTGGCATCATATCAGGATCCAGTACGCAAAAGGAGCCGTCACCAACGGAGAATCGATAATGTCCAGTACGCCACCAAATGCCGGCACCGCCGAGGCGGAATCCTTCGCTCTGGCTTCCCGCTTGAATAGCGACTCCAGCAGATCCCCCGCGTGACCCACCAGCGCCATTGTCACACCGAAAAGGACGGCCATACCCGACGAAGGCAGTTGCGCCGCCAGCGGCGAACCCGGTTCGGCCAGTGCACGAACGATGGTCGGAACGGCCACCGCCACGACGACGCTGAACGTCACGCCGCCCGCAAGCCCTTCCACGGTTTTCTTCGGACTCAGCCATTCAATCAGCTTCGTTCGGCCCGCCATCCGGCCTGTGAAATAGGCGCCGATGTCGCAACTCTTTACGACGCCGACATAGTAAAGCAGGAGCCAGGCGCCGCCCGATGGCGCGAACATCCGGATGCGTACCAGGAACGATGCAAGCAGGCCCACATAAAGGATAATTAACAGTGTGGAACCGATGGTGTCGGTCGCGCCTTCGACCCGTTTGCGAGCCGCCACCAGTACGGCCGCGCCGATGAAGGTTGTCACGATCGCCGCCAGGGTCATTCTGCCATCGAAGCCGGAGGCGTCGAGGCGAGGCAAGGCGGAATCGGTGCTGTTAGCCGCGATAAATGGAATCGCGATGAAAAGCACGCACATCAGAACCGGCCATCGCGAGAGCGGGTCTCGGCCGGCCGCCCGGACGAGCATGACCATCTCCCGCACGCCAAGTATCGCGAGCGCCAGGATGACGCCGACGACAAGCATGCCGTCCAGTCTGATCAATCCGATTCGTCGAAGGAATTCCGGAGGATCCGGTGCGAGCTGCCCGTCGAAATAAATGAGCGCGAGCAGCGCCGCGATGAGTATTGAGCCGTAGAGCAGGCGTTGCTGCATTCGAAGTTCCGGGGCCGAAGTTCGCGTTCGAGGCGCTGAGCGTCCCGACTCGTCGTGCCTGTGTCCGGCCGCGGGAGCCACACAAGCGGGTGTCGCCAGGCCTAATTGCCTTCCTTCAGAAGCCTTTCGATGCTGAAACTCGTCCAATCGGAGTCAGTCGCCAGCCTTTGACCGCGGCAAATGGCGACGCGCAGTGTCCGGCGATTCGGCTCAAAGATCACCGAATGATAAGTTAGCAAGCCACCCGTTTTTCCCGCGGGGGCGACCGACGCCAGACCGAGAATTCGACCTGCTTCGGCCGCGTCAAGCGGCTTGCCCGCCTTCGATCGATCGGTCAGGGAGTCGTTCAGTTTCTGATACCGCGTGCATCGTTCTGCCGGCAGCCGCTTTCGGTAATGATTGGTGCATACATCAAAGCACCGATCGTCCGCCATGCGTTTGTTTGACTTGGCCGAACCGCCGCCATTCAGCATTTCCGTGCGTCTGACCACCACGCCGCCGTCAATTCCGCGACGGCCGTCATACTCAAACACCATGAACGGCGGAGCATCGGTGCCTTCGACGTATGGCACGCCCACGGGGATATTATTTCCGACCGCGACGCTGTGCGCCTTCAACACCGTCATGATATCGCGCTCTGCCGTTGCCGGGCGGGCTTTCTCGATTGCTTCACGGAGTATCAGCGATCGGGGCGTGAAGCCCATCGGCTGATCAGGCGCTCCGGCGTAGACATCGTGCATCGAAACGGTGACGCCATACTCGTTCATCCCCGTGTAGCATCCAATGGCTCCCGGCCAGGTCACTCCGACCCATCCCGCGCGGCCGCTGTCGGAATCGGGCGCCTGCACCACGAGAATCTGATTGGCAGCCATCTCAGGGATGTAGAACCAGTCCAGGTTGCGTGCCACGATCGTGTCGCCGGTTTTCGTCATCGGACCCCACGTCGCGAACGAGGAGCAGCCGAAGCCGGCCGAATCCGCGATGCAGTTCATCGCGATAATGTCCTCCGGCGTCAGGTTGCGTCCGAGCGACTTGATCTCCATGTTGCCGCCGGACGATTCGCGGACGCCGTCGTAAATTCCCTGCATCTCGTCGCGGTACGCCTGCCCGAACGTCATGAGCAACCCGATGCGAGAGACGTTCTGCTCATAGCCTTGCGGTCCGCCGCTCAAGCGCTCGGTCTTCACAAACGCATTGAGCAGTTTGATGATCTCATTGCCGAACTTTCGGCCGTGGGCCAGCCCGCGATCATGTGGCCCGCCGGAAAGATGAAGAACGCGCAATGCGCCATCGCCTGTCGCGCGCCCGTCCGGCCTTGGCTTGCCTTTCGGTTTGTCGGCTAGCGAACCCGCCGGAAGCATCAGCCCCAAAGCCATCGCGCCGGTGACGACTGCGATGAAATGACGATGGCGTTTTCTCATATGCGCTCCATTCCGTGCTGACTTGGTATCAAACAGGCCATTATAGCGGGAGATCGAATTGCTTCATGCTGATTCACGCGCCTGTTGTCTGATCCGCCATCGCCTCGCGAAGTCGATCGGTCCGCCCGGTGATGTGGTTGAAGATTCTCATTGCGACCAGCGCGACGCCACCGATTGCCGCGAAGGTGTACCAGATATAATGGGCGCTTGCGTAGGCGCTCGGAAGTTCGCTGCCGGTTTCGATCGCGGATTTCCATTGGGCATGGGCAAGCGGATTCGTCGCAGCCAGTTTTGCGGGGTCCGGGCAGAAGGCGTCAAGCAGGTAGCCCGACATGATGAATCCCACCAGCCACGAAACCGCCACCGGCAGATTCTGGAATCCCATGTAGAGTCCTTCTTCTCCGCGGGGCGCCTGCCTCGAGGCATACTCCATGAACTTCGGAGAAAGGAAACACTCGGCGAATCCCTGAAGCGCGATGCCGATGATCACCATCATCGTGAGCGGGTGCAGTGTGAAAAGTCCCAACACCGATACCGAATTACCTGTCTGCGCCTGCAATAGCGGCGTCATGGCAACGGTCAGTGCCGAAAGCGGTATGATTGTAAGCGCGATCCCGATGGACGTTTCGGGCTTGAAGTTTCGAACGAACTGGGTAATCGGCATGACAAATAACACGACAACGAAGGGATTCACATTCGCGAGCCATTCGGGCTTCGCGCTGTCACCAAGCAGACGGATCATGTACTTCGGCATCGACGCATAGAGCTGGCCTTGTATCAGCCAGAAGCCGGCAACGATGAGAATCAGCACCATGAATCGACCGTTTCTCAAAACGCGAAGAAACCCCTCAATCACCTCGCTGAGTGTCTTTCCGGTGCCTTCCGAATCGGGATTGCGATAGGCAAGGGCGACGAGCAGCAGGGCGATGACCGCCATGGTCGCCGCATAGTAATTGATGTAAACCAGACCCAGTTCGAGGCGACCGTACCACGGCAGATCAAACCCGGTGCGCAGCGGCGCGGCAATCGTTTTACCGCCAAACGCACCGATGTTGACCATGAAGTAGAAAATCGAGAACGCGCGTGCACGGTGGAGTTGGTCGGAACATTTCGCCGCCGTACCAAGTATGACAGGCTTGACGATCGCACCGCCGCCGGCGATCAGCGCCAGCGCGAACGCCGCCGCAATTTTGTTCGGCAGCGCGCCCAGCAGGGCGTACCCGCATGCAAGCGAAACAAACGCCGCAATCAGTGAAATGCGAAAGCCGATCTTGTCGGCGATGGTTCCCATGAATGGCGGCAGCAGATACAGCGCGAATGAAAAAACCGCGGTCACCCATCCGGACGAAACATCAGTGAAGCCGACCACATTGGTCAGATACATTGAAAGGGCGATGAACATTCCGTAGAACGCGGCCCGCTCGAAGAGCTCGGCGATGTTTGCCACCCAGAATGTCGCCGGAAACCGCCAACTGAGCTTCAGGGTCTCAGCGCCGGTGGTCGTTTGTTCGGCCGGTTGGGGCATCGCCATGTTTCAGTCACTCCAAAGCTGGATTTCGATTGCTGACGCGCCGGCAGTTCGATGCGCGTCGCGGCATGGTCGCAGTGTGTGCCGTACACCACCGCCCTGCGACCAGTCTATTCAGAATGGCCGGAAGGCGTAGGGGTAACGGAAGATCTCGCCCTCGTTCGATCGTATTGCCGCGACGACGCATGAATACAGATTCAACAGCACCAGGACGAAGAGTCCGAGGATCGACACGCTGCCGACGCGGGCGATCGGCAGAATATTCAGACTCGCGACGAACATCACCATCACAGTGAACGAGAACTGAAAATTCAGAGCTTCCCGTGCGCTGGCCCCAACGAACTCGCCCAGTTCTTTCCGCTTGATCTGCCAGATCAGAAGCGGTCCGATGATGTTGCCGAACGGCGGCATGAGAAACGCCAGACCCGCCAGATGAGCGAGCATCGCCCAATTGCGCTGTTGTTGCGTCGGTCCGAGCGGCGAGGGTGCGTCCATGTCGCTAGTCTAGCCGACCCGCGCGCGGCGACAATGGCCGGTCGGCGATGCGCCAGGCGCATCCCTTCGCTTTTAGCGGCCTCGTGGCGTACCGCACTCCGCGGCATCGAGGTATCATCGACCTGTATTGAGAACGTCAGGAGTCCGCCGCCATGTCTGAACCGCTGCGATTCAAGCTAGTTGACGCATTTACAAGCTCTTCCTACGCCGGAAATGTCGCCGGCGTCGTCTTTGACGCCGATGCGCTGACCGATCGTCAGATGCAGTTGATTGCCGCCGAATTCAATGCCAGCGAGACGACCTTCATTCTCAATCCCACCGTTCGAGACGCAGCTCTTCGCTTTCGCTGGTTTACACCCGGGTGCGAGGTAAATTTCTGCGGCCATGCGACAATCGGGGCCTTTCACGCCGTGATCGAGGACGGGCACTTCGCAGGCGCCTTCGATGAACCGGGCACCATCATCCCGATTGAAACGCGCAGCGGCATCGTCACGCTGCGACTGGAAAGATCCCGCGATCCGGCTCAGGTCGTTACGATCTGGTTCGACGCGCCGCATAACGAACCAAAAAAGACACCAGTCAATTTATCCCCGCTCCTGCCGCACCTGGGGATCACGATGGATCTCGTCGATCCACGCTTCAAGCCGATCCGAACCCACGATGACGATATCATCTTCGCAATCACCTCGCTCCCCGTGCTGCTTCAGATGCAGCCGTCAATGAGCGGACTGATCGAGTATTGCCGGCGTGCGGGCGGGTTGCGCGGAATCTTCATAACCTGCTTCGAGACCCTGTCCGCCGCAGTGGCGGCCCAGTCGCGATTTTTCGCGCCGAATGCCGGCGTCGACGAAGACCCCGTCACAGGCAGCGCACATGGTCCGTTTGGTCTGCAACTGGTCCAATGCGGCATCGTGCCCACGATCGACGGGCGCGCGGATTTTCTCTGTGCACAAGGCAAGTCCGGCGGACGCGCCGGCCTGGTGCGAGTCGTCGTCAGTGAGGAGCCGGGCGAAGACGGTGCCATTCAGCGAAAGGTTCGCATCGGTGGCAACTGCGTCACCACGGCTTCCGGCATCCTGAATCGGCTGCCGGCGGATCCCGCATCGGGCCGCCTTTACAAAGGCTGCTGATCGCAAACGACTTCAGCCTGTCCCCTGCCGTCGGTATGGCTCCCCGCTTCTCAGGATTTTCCCCGTGCGGAAATAAGCACACGGGCACACAATAATCCTCCGATCAGTTCGCCATGACCGGCCGAGGCCGATTGAGGAATCCATCATGTCCGATCCTGTTCAGTTGCTCGCATTCGCAGGAAGCACGCGCACGCAGTCGCTCAACAAAAAGCTGGTGAAGATCGCCGCGGAAGGCGCTCGAAAAGCCGGCGCGGTCGTCACGGTGGCCGACCTTCGAGACTTCGCAATGCCCCTGTTCGACGAGGACCTGGAATCGCGAGAAGGTCCGCCCCCGTGCGCCACTCAGTTGAAGAAACTGATGATCGCATCCGATGGGTTCATCATCTCATCGCCGGAGTACAACAGTTCGATCAGCGCCGTGCTGAAGAATGCGATCGACTGGGTTTCCCGCGCGGCAGCCGGAGAGCGGCCGTTGGCGGCCTTCAGCGGAAAAACAGCAGTCCTGATGGCGGCATCGCCCGGCGCGCTCGGAGGGCTTCGCGGCCTGGTCCACCTTCGAGCGATACTCGGCAATCTCAACATGATCGTCTTGCCCGAGCAGCGTGCCATACCGACGGCACATCAGGCGTTTGAAGGCGATGGACGCTTGAAAGATGCAACGCTTCATGAATCAGTCGAAGCATTGGGACACCGCCTTGCGTTCGTGACTCGGAAGCTGAAAGCCGTCTAGATATGTCCGTTGATTTTTCACCAGGCAGGCGGAAAATGGCGCGGGCGACCATCGATCCTCTGAAGGAGGTCGGCGTCGCCCACGCTGCGCTGCTTTTTCCCCAATCCGGAAAGCGCCGGGAACCGTGCGTCCCTCCGCCCGCTCCGACCCACCGCGCTGGACGGTGCGGTCGGCTCTTCGGTTCTGTTCCGAGATCGGCTCAAACCGCGGCGTCATTGAGGCGAAGTTCGTGCAACGCCGCTTATGATGACTTAGCTTTTTCCCGATGCTGCATTCCAGATCCATCGAAACACGCCGTTGTTCACCAGCCCTTTTTCGGACCGCTCCGTAATGTGCGGCGCACCCGGCTCAATAGGAGGATAATGCGCTTCGCATTGAGGCCGCCGCGAAACCGATGAATTCGCAAGACCGGCTGGCGCAGCCTGCCGACGTGTGCGGCCGAGGCCCGTCGATTATCATGGTCTCGCGTTCATCCCGAAGGGTTTCGGGACGAACTCGACGAACTGGAGACTTCCGTGAGATACTCACATTCCTTCTCGCGTGTTCGCGACACGGCGATGGCTTTCGGACTGATCCTGGGCTGCATCGCATTCTCGGCCTGCGATCTGTTCTCGATGCTGCCGATCGTCAATCCTCCGAGTAATACCGGCTCATCCTTTGCGACGGCGAAGCTGGTCTCATATGGTGCCAACGATGTGTCCGAATTCAGCGGCACGATCGGTTCGCAGGTCGCCGATGTGTATGACCTCGGGCCGATGGCCGTCGGCGATCGAATTCGAGTCACCGTGGATGCGGCATCAGGCAGTCTTCTCGATCCGACGATCGCGATCTTCGATCAGGACAAGGAACTGTGGTCGATCAACGACGATGTCGATTTCGACGCAAACAACTTCAATTCCGCCATTGATGATGTCGTCACCGTCGCGGGCGATCAGTTCTATCTCGCGATCACAAAATACTTCCAGTCCACGCGCGGCGGCAGCTACAACGTCCGCGTGCAGATCACTCGCGGCGGCGTGGTGACCCTGCCGGCCGTTCAGACCCTGCTCCTGAACTTTGCCGGCGGACCGGTGACCATCGCGGGCGATGGGTCGTATAACCTCAAGGTCTTCGATGCCGCCGACATCGATGATGCGTACGCCGGCGAAACCGCCGCGATCAAACAGATCATCATTGATACCGTCAAGGACAACTTCGCGGCCACCGGACTCGAAATTGTCACCAGCGATGAGAATCCCATGCTCACGCCGGGTACGTTCAGCGCGATTCACTTCGGAGCCTATAGCGGAACGAAATTCGGAATTGCCGATGATGTCGATGTCGGCAACCGGGATCGGTGCGACGACGGCATTGTCTTCATCGAACGGTTCGACGACCCCTTCGCCCAACGGCCCACCGTGACGGGAATCGGCATTGCAATCGGAAACGTCGCGGCCCACGAGGCGGGGCACCTGCTCGGACTCAATCATGTCTCGGACGTGACGGCGCTCATGGATAACACCGGATCGGCCAGCACGCTGCTCGAAGACCAGAATTTCAAAACGGCTCCGCTCAGCCGATCGATCTTCCCGTTCGGCGATCAGAACGATCTCAAGCTGCTGGAGAGGGTTGTTCCCATGCCCTGATTCGGGCACACGGATCCCGATTCAAATCGGTGGTTGTGGTTCCCAGCGCGAACCGAAGTCTCCGGCCGATTATCTGAATCGCCCGCGATACCGTTCCGACGGATATTTCGCCGCGTTCTTCACCATCTTCTCTCGCACCGCATCGTTCACGTCGATTCCTAGTGCATTGGCGAATGATAGCGCGTAACACAGAATGTCAGCGAGTTCTTCGCGAACCTCTTGCATGACCACCGGATCATCGGTCGGGCGACTCGATCCGCCACCCTCTGTCCATTGAAAGTGCTCCATCAGCTCCGCGGCCTCGATCGCAATCGACATCGAGAGATTTTTGGGCGTATGGAATTGCGACCAGTCACGCTCGTTGACGAATTCTTGAATGAGCCGCTTCAGGTCGGCTATTGTCGCCGTCTCGTCTGTCATGGTTTGCCTCCGTGAGTTCGGCGCGACGCAATTCCGGCGACGGATTGCCGCATCGCCGCCGCCGCGCGATGCGGCAGCACTTGATCTCCGCAATCGGTCATGCGCCCGCCGCTGACCGGACCGGATCGTACCCTCACGGGCTGTCGGATTCGACTGGGTTAGCGCTTTTGGGCATGCACGACGAGATTGTCCCCCAGCAAAGAAGGGTGCAGGCGATACCCGCGCCGCCAGAGCCGGTCGGCCGTGGCGGCCGCGGTGTCCAGCGTCGTGGGAGGAGCGGTCCGCAAGTCCGCCCATGCGCCAATTCGGCTCATGCGATCGAGCAGGGCGCCCGTTCGCCAGGCCAGCGCATCGGGCATCGCCCCGATCAGTCCCCGAAGCTCGGGTCGCGCGGACGGCGCCGCATATCGGCAGTGAGTGTAAGATGTCGTCCGCGTGACATCCATTCCACATCGCGCGAGCATCGCGCCAAGCGACCTTCCATCAAAGAGATTGACGTGAAACGGGTTGATGCCGATCCATCGTGATCGCGCCACCCGCCGCCACCATCCGCCCCAGTTCGGCGTATCGATGCACACGACGCCATTCGGAGCGAGGCAGCTGTGAACATTCAAAAGGAATCTCGCCGGATCGCCCACGTGCTCCAGCACGTCGCCCAGAAACACGACATCGAATCGCGGCAGAACCGAAAGATACTGCGACAACTGACCGGCCAGCGCATCAATGCTAAACGTCGAAACCGCGCGACTCACCGCCTCGGCCGAGACATCAATTCCCGTCACGCGCCAGCCGCGACGCTTTGCAAGCGCCGCCAGATGCCCCAGCGCGCAGCCCACGTCCAGAAGCCGCTTCGGTGATCGACGCTCAAGCCCTCGAAGATGGATGCAATACTGTTGCACGGCTCGTGCCCATCGGCGCGCATTGTCCTCCTTGAAGACGTAGTAGTTGTGACCGTAGTGAGCGGCCAGCTTTGCCGTGGACTCGCGGGGATGCTGCTGCACCAGTCCGCAACCGCCGCATCGATGCAGATCGAATGGAAGCGTTCCGCCGTTGCGTCGCAGGGCCGGGCGACCTGGCGACTGCATCAACCCGCAGCCAACGCACTGCATCGGCGGGGATACGATGGAAGCATCGGCGGCTGGATGAGTCGGAACGGCGAGAGCCATTCTGACTTATCGGCGGAAACGTTCGCACGCCTGCAATTTCTGCCGGTTGGTCATGCGGAATTTGCGCGATAAGCGAAGGATCACGAATTCAGACGGGTGGATCGTGGCAATTCAGGCCGTGTACCGCGTGGAATCTCCGCCGCCTCGGTCTTCGGGGTCATCGGACGGCGCGTCGGCGTGATGCTCGTCCTCGTCATCCTCGAATGTTTCGAGCGGCCCCACCAGGATCGGGGGCAGCGCGACCTCATCCGACCGCTGGACCGTTTCGCTCCGGCCGCGAAGCCGCAGCATCGCCATATTGAATGGCCCGGACAGAGCGTACGCCGAAGTCACGATCCACAAGGTGATATGAAACTGAACGACGAATCCGATCAGCACCGACATCGAAAGTGCGACGACCTGCCAGAACGGTCGACGGCTGCGCAGGACGGCATTGACCAGGTGCGGATAACGGAACGGGCTGACCATCAGCAAGCCAAGCAGTAGGGCATAAGCGGGCATCGCACGGCCCAGCACATGAGCAAACTCCGGCAGCTTCAAATCGGGCAGAAGGCCCTGATGGCAGATCACCAGGCCGATCACCGCGCCTGCCGCTCCGGGAGTCGGCAGACCGCGAAACTCCATGTGAGCCGATTCGTCTTCCTCGTTCTCAACGTTGAATCGCGCCAGGCGCAGCGCCGCGCAGCACACGTACACCGCAGCCATCACCCATTCCAGACGCCAGTACACCCGGTCGATGAACGACAGATCATTCATATCCACGAAGGTGGCGGGCTGCGAGATGCTCAGCACCATCAACGCCGGCGCGACGCCGAAACTGACCACGTCAGCCAGCGAGTCGAGCTGCGCCCCGAATTCCGTCGTCTTCCGCGCCAGACGCGCGAGGCGCCCGTCGATGCCATCGAAGCACATCGCCAGGATCAGCAGGAATCCCGCCGCCGCCACAAAAGACGGCGAAATCGCCGCCAGTTTTGCACCGCCGATCGGCGGATCGACAATTTTCATGGCGACCGCCTGCGAATGAAGCAGGCAAAGGTAGATCGCGCCCAGGCCGCAACTCAGATTGCCGAGCGTGGCGAGCGACGGCAACACACCGATCGTCTTCAGAACGCGCTCTCGGCGGCGAACTCGTCGGGCCGCGGGATCATGATGTTTGCGGAGTCTCATGGGATTGGGTGCTACGCCTTCTGCGATGACATCGTTGCCGCGCTCGGCTCGGTCGGGTGCGCGTCCGCTTCACAACGCACCTTCGATTGGACGGTCCGAATCAGAATCGTCGATCCGCCTTTTACCATATCGTTTACCTGAACCACCGGCTCCAGCCCGATATCCGCCGGCACGATCAAATCCGTTCGCGAGCCAAACTTGATCAGCCCGATTCGACCACCACGGCTGATCGAGTCCCCCGGACTGATCTGGCAGATAATCCGTCGGGCGATCAATCCGGCCACCTGTCGAATGACAACGCGTGTGCCGGTCGGACCCACGCCGGCCCCGGATCCGAGCGGCTCGTTTGCTTCGAGAACCACCGTGTTGCATTCGTTCCGAATGCCGCACTCCGGATGGCGCGCGTCAAGAAATTCACCCGCGCGATAATCCGTCCGCAGCACCCGGCCGGAGCAGGGCGAGCGATTGATATGCACATCGAAGATTGAAAGGAAGATGCTGATCTTCAGGGCCGGACCATCGATCCACTCGTGCGACTCAACCCGGGTGATCTCCGTGATCTTCCCATCAGCGGGCGAAACGAGCGAGCCGCTTTCGGCTGGAATATCCCGTTCGGGGTCGCGAAAAAAAGCGATGGTAAATACCCACACCGCCGCGAGCGGAATCGCCGGGATCCACCACAACGCCGACCCCGAGACCGCGCCCCACGCGCACAACGCCGCTCCACCGCCGAACACGACGGTACAGACCAGCATCTCGCGTAAGCCTTGAAGCGCCAGCGGCATCGGAATCCCAAAGTCAGATTGGCAACATTCGATTGCATTCGTCTCGAAGGAACGCTGCCTGATCGGATCATATCGCCGTTCGAGACACGGGTCATCCCTGCCGCCCGGCTCGTCGCCCGCTCACATGCCGGGCGTCTATGTGACTGAATGCCGAAACCCGCTATACTGCCGAAGAAATGCGCGATTCCCTGCCGATGAGCGGGCGCGCCTGACCTGGCCAATCGCCAACGACGCTCGTTTTGTTCCACTTCCGGTGCGGAACGTTCGCGTGGCTCGGTGCCCGACATGAATGAAGCATGATTGCCCGCGTGCAATCGATTCTGAAACAGGAGTAACAGAAAAATGGCAGCAGACGCTCCAGCCGCCGTCATGACGCCGGATACATACGACTTCTTTAACGTTAAATCACTGCTCTCCGAAGAAGAACGGCAGGTCCAGGAGACCGTCGCCCGCTTCGTGGACGAAAAAGTCATTCCTATCATCGGACAGGCGTTCGAGGATCACACATTTCCGCGCGAATTGATCGCCGAAATCGCGGCCCTCGGTCTGCTCGGCTGCAACATCGAGGGTTATGACTGCGCCGGATTGAACAACGTCTGCTACGGCCTGATCTGCCAGGAACTCGAGCGCGGCGACAGCGGTGTCCGCAGCTTCGTCTCCGTCCAGGGCAGTCTCTGCATGTACCCGATTCTCACGTACGGCAGCGAAGAGCAGCGACAACGCTGGCTGCCCGGCATGTCTCGCGGAGAATTGATCGGATGCTTCGGCTTGACCGAGCCCGATGGCGGCAGCGACCCCGGAACGATGAAGACGCACGCCGTGAAGAAAGGCGGCGATTGGGTCATCAACGGCGCGAAAATGTGGATCACCAACGGAACAATCGCCGATGTCGCCATCGTCTGGGCCATGACCGACGACGGCGTCCGCGGTTTCCTCGTTGAAAAAGACATGCCCGGATACACCACGCGCGACATCCTGCGCAAGATGTCCCTCCGTGCCAGCATCACGAGCGAGCTTTTCTTCGATAACGTGCGCGTGCCACAATCCAGCATGTTGCCGAACATTCGCGGCCTCAAGGGACCGCTCGGTTGTCTCACCCAGGCTCGCTACGGCATCACGTGGGGCGCGATCGGCGCTGCCATCGCCTGCTTCCGGGAGGCGCTCGAGTGGTCGAAGGTGCGTGTCGTCTTCAAGCGACCTATTTCACACACTCAGACCATTCAGCGTCGTCTTGCGGACATGTCCCGACGCATCTCGACCGCGCAGCTGCTTTCGCTGCAACTGGGTCGGATGAAGGATGAAGGCACCATGCACCATGCCCAGGTTTCGATGGCGAAGTGGAACAACGTGCGGATGGGGCTTGATGTGGCCCGCGACGCGCGCGATATCCTCGGCGCGGCCGGAATCAGTATCGAGTGTCACTCGATTCGACACATGCTAAACCTTGAAAGCGTCATCACTTACGAAGGCACGGAAACAATCCACGAACTGATTGTCGGGAGCCAGCTTTGCGGCGTCCCGGCTTTTTGAGACATCGTTCCCGAACCCCGTTTTCGCTCGGATTCTGCATTCCCGGCGCAAAATTGCATCGATCAAAACGCGCGCAATCGCGATGAAAACGCCGTTTTCCGGGCCGCCCGCAACTGTGGCCCCGCGCCGGTGTAGAATCTGCGAGGATCATGACGCCTGTCGGTCGTATCCGATATGGATAGTGACGTCCGCATGCGGACTGGCAAGGCTTGGATCGCTGCAAGTGTTTTCATGATAATGATTTGCACGCCATGGCTGAGGCCGGTTGCGCTCTAGGAGGGCGGAGGCCTACATCGGAAAATCGATCAAATGCCCAGTTTCTCCTATGTTGCGCGTGGTTTGGACGGAGGTACGGTGAAGGGCGTCCTGGCGGCCGACACCCAGCAGCAGGTTTTGCGCGCCCTCGACGAACAGCGGCTCTTCCCTCTCGAAATCACAGAAGGCGGCATGGCGGTCAGCGGCATGACCGGCCGCAAGAAGAAGGTCAGCTCGACCAATGTGGCGGTTTTCTATTCGCAGTTCGCGGACCTGCTCCGGGCAGGCGTTCCGGCGCTACGGGCGCTCGATGTCCTGTGGAAGCAGACTTCCAACGCTGTTTTCAAAGAAATTCTGAAAGAGGTCCGCGAGGACATCTCCAGCGGTCAGACGTTGGCGGACGCGATGGATCGGCATCCCAACGCCTTCACGACACTCCATGTCGCGATGATCCGTGCCGGCGAGAAAGGCGGTTTTCTCGAGGAGGTTCTCACACGCATCGCCGTCTTTACCGAGCGACAGAACGAACTCCGCAACAAAGTCATCGGCGCATTGATCTATCCGAGCATTCTCATGACGGTGGGCGCGGGCATCGTTGTCTTTCTGCTCGTCGTCGTCGTTCCGCAGGTGAGAAAATTCCTCCAGGGCAATCTGCCGATTCTGACGCAGTGGGTCTTCGCGGCCTGCGATTTCCTCCAGATTTACTGGCCGTACGTCGTGTCGGCGATCGGCGTCCTCGGAATCTCGGTGTTGCTGGTTTTGCGGAGCGAGGGCGGCCGCATTGCATTCGATCGCATGCAGATGAAGGTGCCGATGCTCGGCGAGATACTCCGGCTCGTTGCGATCTGCC